>JACPTD010000101.1 GCA_016192955.1 Candidatus Woesearchaeota archaeon
GCTCTGTGAGATTATGTGAAAATCAAGGAAAATAAACATAAAATCTCATAAAAATAGAGACCATAACGCCCAAAAAATTCTGAAAACATACAAAGGCACGAAGAAAGTTTAATAAACAAGGTTATTCAAAGCTCTCTATATTATTTGATGTTTATTTTACGTCCTACTTTAACATGCAATTTAGGCTTCACAATCAAGCTAGGGATAAAATACTACAACAGATTAATAAAGTCTTAGAAGATGGCGAGAATATATTAAACTTTGCACAATCAAAAAGTAGATTCTCCACGAAAGAAAAAAATAAATTAATTAAGAATTTTGAGCATATTAAAGAAAAAGGCGGATTATGCAAAGAGGGAATATTATATGCTTTATCAGCCGATAAAATATTAGATAGCGATAGGAGAAAATTTCAGAGTTATCAAAAGAAATTGAATAATATTAATGAAACCTCAATTAACGAGTTTCTTTATAATAGAAGTAGCAAAAGATTATTGTTACGAGAGGGGGCTCCTGTTCAAATAAGATGATGGACGAAAAAACAAAAGCTGAAATTAAAAAATTTGTAGAATATATTAAGAAAGGTTTTGAATATAGAAACTATGTTAAAGAAATTTGTGATATAAAGGAGTTTGATTCGAAAATTGATAAGCATAAAAATTTTATCCAGATTCCTATAAGAATTCTGATGGAACTTGAAGATTTTGACGGCACAGTATCTAACGAACCTTTAGGAAGGGATTTGGGTGAAGAGTTGGCAGCTGGGGAGTTTAATCAGATAATTGAAAAATTAAAAAATCTGGATATAGAATCTACAATTAAGAAATTAAATATGGAGACTCTTACAAGTTTGTTAAAAAAACTTCCTTTAGAATTTCAACCAACTTTTATTTTAATCCCCATAGACTCTGAATTATATCACCATATGTACGAACTTGTAGATGGAGGAATAGCAAAATATGAATCTGATGGATTATTTATTAATATAATGGACTATCATATAAAAGTGATATGGTCAAGCAAGATGCGTCCCTTTAAGAATGTATATTTAATCGGTAAGGATGGTGTTAGATGGATTTATAAAAATAATAGAGATATGAAAAAGATACGAAACCTGAGTGGATATAAGGATGATTTTGATGAAGAAACATCAAAAATTAATTTTGTGTATAAGCAGTTTGGAAGGCATAAACTTGATTTTATATTCCGAGTAGTTGGTCTAGCAGGGGTTAATGAAAATAAAGTAAGAAAGTACGGGATAGAATAATAATTTATTTTTGAGAATGTTTATCTTTTATTGCAGAAACTAAATAATCCCATATTCGATTTATATAAATTAATCTACCTTCTTGTGTGGAATAAGTTGGGTCAGATTTAATTAATAGTATTTCTCCTAGAAGTTTATTACAAAATTCTAAATCACTATTAATATTAAAATTCCAATTAAAACCTTCACATATTTCTTTTAATATATAACCTTCGCTTCCAACTATGAATTGCTTTATAGCAATTACTGCATCATCATGATTTATTTTTATTAGCAAACTTAATGTTTCTCTTAAAATAAAGGGCTTATGTGAGTTTTTAAGAATTTGTATTAGATTTACTAATATTTCTTTTTTTAATGCTAATGATTTTTCACTTCTATCATAATCCAAAATTGTATTTAATGCTTTCAAAAGATTCAATATTGGTTTGCCATCGTATATATCAAATTTTGGTTCTTTAAATATTCTTAGTATCATTGATACAACTTCAGGATTATCCAAGATTCTAAAACTTACTGACAATTTATCTAATAAGTCTGCAAAAATATCGAATTGATTATCTTTAATCCCTAATTCCAATTTTTTAACCAAATCTGGAGGTATAGGCGGAAATTTTTTTACTTTTTCTTCTTTTTGCCTCTTTACTGATTCTTCAAGTTTATTTTTCCATTCGTCATCGAGAAGCGATATAGCATAATCTCTACTTATATCAGTAGGTAAATTGTCTAATTTATCATTAAACAACAATATTACATCTTTTGGTATTCCTCTTGTATATCCAAATTCAAAAGCGACATTGAAATTAGCATCTTTCTTTTCTGGACCTCTTGGGTCAAGGATAACAACAACAAAATCTGCTTGTTGCATAGGTTTGAGAATTCTGTGCTCCAATAAATCTATATTAAATGAGGAGACCTCTTCGGCTACCCATGCAGCATAACCATTTTTTTTCAAAATAGATTTTATATCTTTAAGAATATCTTCTCTAAAATTACATTCAGTAATAATAAAACAAATATCACTTCCCATAAGAATTGGATACACTTCTTTCTTTAAATATATTGAGGTTAAATTAGAGTCAAAGATTCTAGAAGAAGAGAGAACCCCCCTTGTTTTAAAGTAACCAAAAATTTCAGAGAGCGGAGCGAACAGTATAAAATACATATTTTATGCGAAGCCACCAACGTAAAGGACTTTCGGCTTAACGTTAACAATGGTGGCTCAAAAACTTCTTGCCTAACACAAGTTTCACGAACTTTTCAATTATTTTCTTATGTAAAATTCCGCGAAAACAAAAAAACAGCAACCTTTTTAAATCGCTTTTCCTTTCCTTTTGTCTTGGACGGCCATAGGGGCTTGGTTCACCCGATCCCATTGAACTTTGGCGAATAGCCAAATTCGGGGAACCCGAACTCGGATTGGCCTAAGTTTTGCTTGAGCCACGAGAGAGTTAAGCAAGCCTCCGTTTCCAGTCGTACTGTACTTAAATACGGGAGCCTGGGAAAGCTGTCCACTTTTATTATTTGAATGGGTTCATCAACTCCATTTTTATTTTCTTAAATTCTCAACGTCCTTCTTAGAGTGTATATGCACTTCTTTCTCGCTGCTTAAATGCCCGTTCAAAAGGCCTTTTTCAGCAAGCTCAGGAAAAACATCAGATTCGAGGCTTGAGCCGGAATATTCAAAAATCTGGGGCTCTGCAACGAAAATAGGCGAGAAGACAAGGTAAATGTCAGATTTTTTCGGCTTCTGCTCAAATGCCAGTACCCTGTTGCCCTCAACCTTGACAGTCCCTTTCTCGCTCGGCTTTGAGGAGGTGGTCAGCATTATCGTTGCAATCGAGTTCCGCTTTATGTGCTCATTCCAAAGCCCGTCAATGTTTATCCTGCTGAAAATAATATCCCCGTAAACAACAAGTAAATTTGCGTTGATCCTCCCTTTCAGCAGCCTTAATGAGTCAGCGGTGCCATTGGAGGATTTTTCCTCAACATAGATTATCTTCACCCCATAATCAGCTCCGTCTTTAAGCATCTCAAATAATTTTGTCAATAAGCCATGCCTTGCAACTATAAATATTGTCTTGAAGTTGTTTTCCCTCAGCTTTTTCAGCGCAAGCCCTATCACAGGGCTGTTTTTTATCTTGGCAGTCGGCCTGTATTCACCCTTTGAAATCCTTAAATAATCCTCTTTTCCGCCAAGAAGGATCACAGCAGCCTTGTTCTCCCCCAGCGCATTCTTCACAAGATGCTCTATTGCCTGCGACCTGTTCCTTATGTAGATGTTGTCTGTTATGGAATCAATGTCCTGCAGGGTCTTTTCATTGATTGTTATGGATATTTTCGTTTTTGGCATTTGCGTGCAAACCCTCAAATTTAGTAGTATAAAGTAGGATAATGGTAAGATATTTAAATATGTTTCTGCTCCAAAGCCATCATGAAAATAGCAGTTGCTGGAGCAGGATATGTGGGATTAGTGACAGGCACGTGCTTTGCGGAGCTTGGAAACGATGTAACCTGCGTAGACATAGATGAAGAAAAAATAGCCAAGCTAAACAACAATATAATGCCGATTTACGAGCCCGGCTTGGAGGAATTGGTCTTTAAGAACAGGAAAAACAAAAGGCTGAAATTTACTACAGACTTGAAAAGCGCCATAAAAGATTCGGAAATAATCTTCATCTGCGTCGGCACCCCGCCAAAAGAGAACGGGGAAGCGGACTTGAGCTATGTGGAGAATGCTGCAAGGGCAATAGCCGAAGCGATGGACTCCTACAAGGTTGTTGTTGAAAAGAGCACAGTGCCTGTCAAGACAGGCGACAAGGTTGCAGAGTCAATCAGGAATTATAACCGGCATAAATGTGACTTTGATGTTGTAAGCAACCCTGAATTTCTGAGGGAGGGAAGCGCTGTGCATGATTTTATGAGCCCTGACAGGATTGTGATAGGCACGGAAAGCGAAAAGGCAAGACAGATAATGAAGGAGTTATATTCGCCGTTAAAAGCCCCAATCATTTTTACAGACATCAAAAGCGCCGAGATAATAAAGCACGCGTCAAACTCCTTTCTCGCAGCAAAGATATCCTTCATAAATGCAATAGCAAACATTTGCGAGCTTGCAGGAGCTGATGTTGAAAGGGTTGCTGAAGGCATGGGGCTTGACAAGCGTATCGGAAGATCCTTCCTGAATGCAGGGATCGGGTACGGCGGCTTTTGCTTTCCAAAGGATGCCGAGGCTTTTATAAGAATCTCGGAAAAGCTCGGGTACGACTTCAAGCTGCTTAAGGCGGCGCAGGAAATAAATAAAGATCAAAGAAAAAGTTTTGTAAAGAAAATAAATAAAGCATTGCTGGACGTGAAAGGCAGGACAATAGGGGTTTTAGGCTTGTCGTTCAAGCCCAACACAGACGACATAAGGTTTGCGCCGTCTGTTGACATTATCATGGAACTGCAGAAAGAAGGCGCAAAAATAAAGGCATATGACCCGAAGGCAATGGACAAGGCAAGGCAAATATTAAAAAACATAGAATACTGCAATAGCCCTTATGACGCTGCAAAAAATGCAGACGCACTGCTGATAATCACAGAATGGGACGAGTTCAAGCAGCTTGATTTGAAAAGGATAAAATCAGCAGTGAAGCGCCCGTTGATTATTGACGGAAGAAACATATACAATCCTGACGACATAAAAAAACACGGCTTTTCGTACATAAGCATCGGAAGAAAGGATGTGGATTAAATGGACGCAATAATATTGGCAGCAGGTTACGCCACACGCCTGCACCCATTGACTGAAAATACGCCAAAGCCGTTGCTGAGCGTGGCTGGAAAGCCAATTATAGAGCACATAATAAGAAAACTTGATGAGGTATCCGCGGTTAATAAAATCTATATCGTAACCAACGACAAATTCGAGAGTCACTTCAAAAAATGGCTGAGAGGTTTTGATGCGGAAAAGCCAATAGAGGTCGTAAATGACGGCACCAAAAGCAACGAGGGCAGATTAGGGGCAATAGGCGACATACACCACACAATAAAGATAAAAAACCTGAGCGATGAATTGATTGTAGTAGCTGGCGACAACCTTTTTGAGATGCCTTTAACCGAAGCCGCAAATTTCTTTAAAAAGAAAAAGTCAAATGTAATTGTGCTGCACGATGTCAGGGACTTTGAGCTGGCAAAGCATTACGGAATTGTAGAAACAAGCAACAGCCTTGTTTTGAATTTTGAGGAGAAGCCCTTAAACCCAAGATCAACGCTGGCGTCAACAGGAATCTACATATTCCCAAAAAAGACTATAGAGCTTATAAAAAAGTACATTGCGCAGGGCAACAACCCTGACAAGACAGGCAGCTTTATTGAGTGGCTCCATAAAAGGGAAAAAGTGCATTCTTTTGTTACTGATAAAAAATGGTACGACATAGGCAACATGGAGCAGTTAGAAAAGGCAAACAGGCATTATAAAGGATGATATAGTAAAGGACACAAGTTTTTAGACATGAATATGTCCTTTACATATTACAAACGGACAACTATTGTATAATTATTTTTGTCCGTGAGTATAGAATTTATTTTTAAGATTAATGATAAACGCCAATGGCTTAAACTAAAGGTAAACACTAACTAAAAAATCCAATAAACAAACGCATTAACGAAAAATTCATTAAAATAAAATCAAAAATAAATAAAAAATGAAAACGGTATTAATAACTGGAGGGGCGGGCTTTATCGGAAGCCATCTTTGCGAATTTCTGCTGAATAAAAACTACAAAGTCATTGCCATGGACAATCTTGCAACAGGCTCTATAAAAAACATAGAGCATCTGAGGGGCAGCCAAAATTTTGAATACCTACATCATGACGTGAGCAAGCATATTGTCATTAATGAAGAGCTTGACTTTGTCCTTCATCTTGCATCGCCTGCATCCCCTGTCGATTACCAAAAAATACCAATCCAAACATTGAAGGCAGGAAGCCTGGGAACCCACAACACGCTTGGACTGGCATTGGCAAAAAAAGCAAAATACCTGCTTGCTTCAACATCAGAGGTGTATGGTGATCCTCTTGTCAATCCGCAGCCTGAAAGCTACTGGGGAAATGTGAACCCTATTGGCTTAAGAGGCTGCTATGACGAAGCCAAGCGATTTGCAGAGGCGCTTACAATGGCATACCACAGGATACACAAGCTTGACACAAAGATTACTAGGATATTCAACACTTACGGGCAAAGAATGAGAAAAAACGATGGCAGGGTCGTGCCGAATTTTATAATGCAGGCATTGAAGAACGAGCCGATAACAGTTTATGGCGATGGAAAGCAGACCAGAAGCTTTTGTTATGTAGACGATTTAATTGAAGGAATACGCAAGCTTATGATATCAGGCATAAATGAGCCTGTAAATATGGGAAATTCCGAAGAACACACAATTCTTGAATTTGCGCAGGCAATAAAAAAACTCACAAAAAGCAAAAGCAAAATTACATTTAATCCATTGCCTGCTGATGACCCCCATGTAAGATGCCCTGACATAGCAAAGGCAAGGCAATTGCTCGGATGGCAGCCTAAGGTTGGATTGAATGAAGGATTGGCGAGAACAATAGAGTGGTTTAAGTCAAATTAAGCTTGCAGACTTATTTCTGAACTTCAACAGTCAAAGTTGCTTTCTTTACCCCTGAAGCAGGCCAATACGACACTATGCGAGTCTCGTCTTTTAATGTAAACTCCCTGCTTATTGGCTGCTGGCCTTTAAGCTTGTACTTAACATCATCAAAAGGGCCTTTTATATCCAGTCCCGCAAAATAGATTGAGTCATCTCTGAATTTAAAGCTTATTTTTACCTTATCGCCTATCTTTGCCTTTATCGTATTTGGGTAAAAGCCATTGTCATCAGCTTCAATTGTGAACTCTTTTGCCCCAGCCTGCGTCTCAACCGGCTTTGGCGCATAATCAGACTCTACATCGATTGTTATTGCCTTTGTCACTTTTGGGCTTAATGAGGAGTGATCGCTTTTGACAAGCTCTGCAACTATTGAATGCCTGCCTGAAACGATATTTTCAAATAAAAAGGCAGTTTGAGGCCCTAGCTTTTTTTCGCTGTCAAGCCATACGTGAAAATGCCCCTCACCTTCCTTGACAGGCTCTCCTACAGGCACTATTTTAAAATTTTCTGCCTGCAATTCAACAGCCACTTTGGAGCTTTTTATCATCTCCCTGTCTTTAGGAGAAACAATTTTTAAAGCAGGATTTCCTTTCGGCTGATCAGCGGCTGTTTTTTCAACAGCCTTTTCTGCGCTGATTTCAGCAGATGGAGCATTGCTGACTGGCTGCTCTTGCTGCTGAGCTGTGCATGCAAAAACGAAAATCAGCAATGAAATGAGCAATCCAGCAAAATATTTATTTCCCATTAAAACCACCAGATCCATTAATTCAAATGCCTATATAAGTTTTTCCTATTTGTTGATTATGACTTTTATGGCATCGCTGTACGGCAGCACTGTGTTGTTGCTCATCATAAGCTCTGCCTTGATTGTGTGGGTTCCGTTGCTTTCATTTTCAAAGATGAATTCTGTCTTAGAGCCCCTGAATTCCATGTCATCAACCCAGAGCTGCACATGGCCTTGCCCTTTCCTGGGATATTTATCCGGAGTTACAAGCTTGAAATTTGATATGTTCAGCCTGATTATAAGCCTGCTGCTGTTAATGACTTCATAATTTTCAGGGCTTGTTATCTCAATGATTGGCCGCGGATTTTCTTCAGGCTCTTCAGCAATTTCCACAGCAGTTGTCCTTATATGAGCATCTTTTATAAGAGAATCGCTTTCAGTTGTTTTTATCCTGACTGCGTTTTCAGCGCATGACGCCATTAACACCATCAAAAGAAAAAAGTAAAAGTGCCTCATTTTAAAATCTGGTGTCCTTTAAAATTTTTTTGTCGTACAGCTTATAGCTTAAAATGGCGCCTATCACGAACAGCGCAACAAGAACCTTCCTGCTTCCGTAATAAGCCCCGATTAAATAGCCGATCACAAACCCGGCTATAATCATGAAATAAGGTAGCTGTATCTTGCTTTTTCTTTCATAAATCAGCCTGCCTGCAAACATTCCCGACAGGAATATGATCGCATAGCTCACAGCAGCGCTTGGCGCCCACAAGGCAATAAGAACCCCAATTACCATAAGGGCAAGGAAGAAAAATTCCATCCAGTTTTTGTGGAAATCAAACATAAAACTCACCTAGGTCCAAGATATGCTTTATTTTCAAATGTTATGTAATAAGTAAGCCATAGCGCGATTCCAACCAAGAATGAAAGCACCAATGACAGGAATATTGGAACATTCACAATCATAAGTATTGTTGAGACAACAATCGCAGGCAGCACAAATGCGTAAAGCATCCTGCTTCCAAAATACACCTTGCTTCCGTCAAGAGGCGGAATAGGCAGCAGGCTTGTCACAGCATAAACAACATTGAACATTATTGCCTTTTGTATTAATGGGTTGGTTGAGAAAACGCCCAGGACTTTTAATAAAATAATCAGCATCAGGGTAAAGAGCGGGCCTGCCAAAGCAACCATTGCCTGGCCGAAATAGTTAATGCCATATCTAAACCAACCCAAGCGGTGCGCTGCAATATGGTGAAGCATAAACCCGCCTGGGACAATAAGCCATAAGCTGCCATTGCTTACGAATGCGATAACCAAGGCAGCTATCAGCCCAAATGACCATAGCCTGAATTCAACTCTGTAGCCGATTGCCAATCCCCACACCCTCTGCCCAAAATCATGCACAAGTATTGACAGCGCAACTATCAAAACAGCGTTGAACAGGTTGTAAAGCCCTTCGCTTAAATCAAAGCTTGTTGAGCCCCATTCCTTAAAGGAGATTATAAAAGCAATTGCGAGTATTGATATTGCCAAGCCCCTCAGCTCATGCGGAGTAAACTTATAGTATCTCTTTATCTTGTCAATCAAGTCAATTATCTCTGCCATAATGCGATTAATTGAGAATACAATATTTAAACATATTGGTTTTGCCCGATGGAAAAGCTAAAGCTTATTTTCGGCTCTTTTATTAATTCAAGAACATCGTCAACATGCCCTGCCCCCAAAATAACAAGAATCTTTTTGCTTTCATTTGAACTCATAAGGCTCTGCAGGTTTTTAGCAATAATATTGTTTCTTTCCTCAATCAGAACCCTGTAAATGCCCGGATAGCGCTCTTTTAGCTTATTTGTCAATTTTTTTATTATTTTCTTGTCAGGAACTGTTGTCAAGTCAAATTCAATTTCCTTTTTTCTCATAAATAATGCTTTTATTATGTCAATCAGAAAATTCAGCTTTTCTTTCCATGTTATTGCTTTTGAAAGCCTTTGAAGGGTGATTTCTATGTCCTGATCCAGCAAGGCCAGCTCAATTTTCTCCATTTTTGCTATCCTGATCGCTTGCTTCATATCAGAGCCAGGAGCTACTCCGACAAGCTTGCCGAGCTTTTTTTCCGCCCATGCACCAAAAAGGGAAAAAAGAAAACCTTTGACTCCAATTTTCATAATGCTCCTAAATTCCATTTTTCTTGGAGCCTTGCTCATTAAGGCATTCAGCCTTTTTTTGTCCAGTTCCAATGCTATAATATCGGGCTTTTCAACCTCTATGTGCCTTTTTACTTCCTCAAGGCTCTGCTTTGCTATATGCGAAGTTCCCAAAAAAACCAGATTTTTGTGCTTCATTAGTCATAAGAAACCAGCAGTTTTTAATAAAGATATCCAAAAAATTTAAATACTAGGCAGCAGATAAAATATCTAAAAACAAGTCATTGGATATTAAAAAGGTGGTCAAAAATGCTAAAAATGAAAAAGATAAGCGAAACTTATGATATGAGAGTATTCACCGACAATGGCGAGTACTTTGGCGATGTTGAAGAGTCAATTTTGACGCAAAACAAGGTCTTTGGGTGGAGAGTAAGAGCCACTAAAAATTCTTTCCTTAACAAGGTGCTTGGCTCTGCAAAAGGTGTTATCGTGCCGCATCAATTGGTCAAGTCAATTGGCGACATTATGATAATAAGCAAGGCTGCAGTGCCTTCATATAGCGAAGGAGAAAGCGAGAAAGGAGCTAAGGAAGAGTAAATTATTTACTTTCATGGATTTTTATTATGGTAAATGGGAAGTTTCCAGTTGTTCCTGTAAGATATGATTTTAAGAAAGAAATCGGTGGATTTACCTACACTATTATATTAAAAGGAATCTGGAATAAAAAGGTAAGAATTTTTACGATTTCTCAGGGATATTAAAAGTTTTTGTTCAGATTGTCGACCAAGAAGTAAATTTTATTGATATTCTTGAAAGAAAAAACAAAAGATGGACTTTTGGAGAATATCCTATTACTGACCAACAACAACAAAAAATAAATGAACATTTTGAACGAGCATTCCCAGAATTAAAAAATTCTTTAGACTAAAAGCTTAAAACCCTTGCAGTGAAAACATTCTTAATTTATATCAATTTTATAAATTCTTCTTTTGTTAAACCAGCTTGTCTGATTATTTCTAGCAGTGTACCCCTATCAATCTCCTTATGATTAGGAACTACAACACCCATCTTGCCTGTGTTCAACTCTTTGACTAAAATTATATGGCTACCTTTCTGTCTTGCTATTTTAAAACCTTGTCCGGACAGTATTTTGATAACATCACGTCCTGAGAGAATCGGTAATTTCATGCAATTTAACCCCAAAACTCGTAACAAAAATATCCTCAGAACCTGCTCCTTTTGGAACCCCAATTTCTTCAATGTACAATTCAACAGCTTCTTTTAGATTTTTTAATGCTTCTTCGATACTATGCCCTTGGCTAACTACATCCAATTCAGGACATAAAGCCACAAATTGTTTTTCGCCTTTCTTGATTATAGCTGTAAACTCCATATTAAATGCACAATACAAGCTACTTAATAAACTTTATCATGATTTGAAAAATGTTTAGAATGTGCATATAACTTCTAAAATCCCATAACCCTTGCATTGCAGTAAGGGCAATTCCTCGGCTTTTTTGTTTCTATGTCTATCCTGAACTTGTAGCCGCAGGAAGCGCATTTGTGGGATATTCTCGCTGATGCTGGCTCTTCCGCTGCCTTTTCCTCCTTTTTATGGAAAACTTCTTCTTTGATTTCTTTGTGTATGCCCTTGTTTTTTATGCAATCAGGGCATATCACCATTTTTTCGTCAATATCCAGCTTCAAGGAAGAAGAAGGGAATTTATTGCCGCATTTCTTGCAAGGGACTAATACATCCTGCATCTAATAATCACCTTTCATTCTTGAGGCATCTGCTATGATTCTTGCAGTGCTTCCCTTAACCATTATTGAGCCGGAAGAGCCGCAATAAGGGCATGCGCTTATTATCAAATGCTTTGCCCTTTTGAAGCTGTACTTACATTCCCTGCAGAAATATTCCTTCATTAATGTATCTTGCTGTTTTTGCGCTTTGGCTGGCGCTGCTGCGTATTCCTGCTTTTGAACCGGCTTTCTCTCAAGGCAGCTCCTGCACACAAGATTCCTGCCATCATGGCCAATGCGCATCATGCCCATTGCATATTCATTGCCGCACTTGTAGCATTTAATTCTTACATCTGTATTTCTTTCGATATTCTCACCTTTTTAAGCGGAAAAATTTTTTATGGAGTAAATATTTAAATATTATGTTTTATTGGTTTTTTATACGGCTGTGGTCCATTTAATAGGTAACTAGCACTGGACATCTTCACGTGATATTTATAAAGGACTAATTCTTTCAAAATTGAAAAAGAGAACACGCAAAACTCCCAAATTAAGCTTTTCGGCTTTCAGCACGAAAACCTTTTATGGAGTTTCGCTTAACATTCTCTTTTTCTTATGACTCCAAAGTCTTTGGAAAACAAAAAACTTTGGAGGTAAATAAAAATGATTAACAATAGAATATATGTTGAATTTCCAAAATGGAAGCAAACTGAATTTTTAAGGAAGATTAAGTACAATGTGCCTTTAACATGGATTAATATAGCAAGAATATTAAATGTAGATAGAAGTATGGTTTATTTTTACCTTGATGAAAGTTCTAGATTACCCTATAATTCTTTTATAAAACTATGTAAGATGGCTAATTTAAACCCAGTAGAATTTAGCTATAAAACCATCAATATAATTCAAAAAGGAACTGCCAAAATACCGTCTACTATAACAACACAATTAGCCGAATTTGTTGGTTTTCTACTAGGAGACGGCTCAATATCTCTTTCAAGCTATCAAATTTGTATAAGCATGGATGGAGTTCTAGATGAAAAGTATATTCATGATATCCCTAGAATCTATTTTAGGTCTTTATTTGGAAAAGAACCATTGATAATCTATTCCAAGAGGTCTAGAGGTATAAGGTGCATTATCAGCTCAAAAGAGGTTTGTGATTTCTTAGTTAGAGATTTGGGAATGCCTTATGGCATAAGAAAATATAATCATAAAAATATGATTCCGATTGTATTCTTCAAAGATAACGAGTTACTAAAAAGTGTAATAAGAGGTTTATTTGACACAGAGGGAGGATTTTATCAACACAATAAAACCTCGCCTAGACTTTACATCTATAACACAAGTGAATACCTTCTTAATAGTATACATAAAGCATTAATTCAACTAGGCTATTATGCAATTATGAAGAGAAGATGGGTTAAGATATGCAGGAAAGAAGATATAGTAAAATTTTTTAAAGAAATAGGAACAAACAATCCACAAAAACAACTAAAATATGAAATTTGGTTAAAAGAAGGCAAGGTACCATCAACTGCCAAAATTTTAGAAATACTATACGGCTGTGGTGCAGTGGCTAACATTCGAGCTTCCCAATAACGATAGCCCGTTAACATCTGCGGGTTTCACTTCGTTCAAGCCCGCAAAAAAGGAGAAAGCTTGAGACCCGGGTTCAAATCCCGGCAGCCGTATCATAAACATTTATAAATCTCTGATTACTCCGCAGATTCATGGCAAGAAAAGACAAGCCGAAAAAAATAAGTGCGAAAAAAGAAAGGTACGCTAAATTCCGGAAAGAAAAACCGACAATGCTGACAATGGCTTCCCCAGAGCTTACAGAAGAGCAAATGAAAGAAAAGAGGCAGGACGAGCAGAGAATAGGGGAGTTCTGGCGAAACTACAGAAGGCCGCCGCAAAGGTTTGTCTCTGAAAGAAAGGCCAGAAGCAAAAGATAATACCATCAAAACTTTAAAATTCAAGCATAAGTCGCTATTCTGCATGTCTTTAGAAAGTTATATATAGTTTAACTCAAAAGTTCTTGTTATGGTATGGGGATTGTTCCATGAAATCGGGAGAAAAATAATACACATCACAATTCTTGTTGTCCTTGCAGCATATTTTGTCATACAGGACAGCCTTGTCGGCGCAGGCTACACAGCAGTTCTTGCGAAGCAGGTGGCTTTGCTTTTCCTTGTTGCATTGCTTATACTTTTCCTTATTTTGGAGTACTTCAGGCTGGAGCTTGGATGGAAGATGCCTTTCTTTTCCCAGTTTATAAGGCCAAAAGAGCAGAACAGGATGTACGGCGTGATTTATTTCCTTTCAGCAACAATAATTTCGCTTGCTGTTTTTGACTACAAGATCGCTTTGGCTGCGCTGCTTATGACGACTTTTGGAGACATGGTGGCAGCGTTAGTGGGCAAGAGATACGGAACATCGCTCATTTACAGGAACAAGACATGGGCGGGATTTCTGGCAGAGCTTTTCACAAACCTTGTTGTCGGGCTCATTGTGCTAAGTGAGCTTAATGGCGCTATTTACATAATAGTTGGCATGGCTTTGGTTGCAACCATTGTAGAGACTTTGGTTGACGAGCTTGACGATAACTTAATAATCCCTATATTTTCCGGGTTTGCAGGGCAGGTAATCCTGTTCAGCCTGTAATCTTTGCAATTAACTGCTGCTCTTCAATCGGCTCAACCATCCCGAACATTGATTTCAGGCCATTTTCCAAGCTGGATTCATCGCAGATTTTGTGGTGAGTGTGCGGAAAAATGATCCACTTCTTGTCAAGCTCTGAAAACGGATTTACAAAGATAATATTCAAAAACCTGAAATTAACAAGCTTGTTCCAGCTTTTTATTACCGCATAAAAATTCCCTTTTGAGTTTATGGTTACAATGCTGAAATAATTGTTGTTGTTTATCCTTTGAATAATTGAGTCAATATCGGCAATATTTGCGGCAATTATGAAATACTGCTCCCTGTCCTTATATTTGACATAAAGGTCAAACCCGTCTTTTCCATTCTCAATTTTTTCGATCTTTTTGGAGATAACATCCTTATTTTTAATGAAATTAACTGTCCAATTAACCAAGAAAGAATGGGCTTTATTTTCCATAATTAAATTTTGGAATGGTTATTTATAAAATTAGTGGTTAATATCAGTATCTCCGAAGGTAAATCAAGAGCTTATTCTTATTTCTTGAAGAACAATTTCCTCTACCGAATTAAGGGGCGACGCGTAAGCCTTTCAGATCCTAATGTTCCTAAGACTTCCCATAATTAGCTTTTGGTTTCTTGAC
>JACPTD010000098.1 GCA_016192955.1 Candidatus Woesearchaeota archaeon
ATTTTTTTTGTTATTCTTCAATCTGTCAGTAAGTCCATACATCCAAAGAAATTTATCAATATCTTCATATTTTACACTATTTAAGTTGTTATCATTTCTACTTTCTATCTTTTTTATATCCACTATTATATCTTCTCCACAACCAGCTTCCCTTTCTCAACCTTCAAGACAACCTCATCGCTTTCCCCGAATTTTGAAATGTCTGTAACAATCTTCGGCAATAAAATTCTAGAAGCCCTGAAATCAAGGTTTGTAATGATTTGCTGCGCAATTTCACCGCTCAAGCCCAAGTCCTCAAAAATCTTTAATGTTGCTTCATCCCTGTCCCTAGCAGAAAATATCTCTGATTTTTCAAACAGGTACTTTGCAATCTTGTCGGCAACATTTATGCCTGTTGCTTTTGTGATGCCCTGCAGCCCCGGCGATAAGTTTGCCTCTATGACCAGCGGCCCTTTCGGGCTTTCAAGCATGTCAACAGCGCAGATTTCCGCGCCAATTGAAATTGACGTGTCAATCGCTATTCTTTTGGTGTTTTGGTCAAGAACACATGACTCTCCAGTCCCGCCGGCATGGATGTTTGCCCGCACTTCGCCCCTGACAGCCTTTCTTTTCATTGAGGCAACGACATTGTCTCCAACAACAAATGCCCTGACATCAACTCCTCCTGTCTCGATATACTCCTGAATCAAGAACGGCTGTTTCAAGGCTATTAAAGCGTCAAGCATTGATGATGCTGCTGCATAGCTTTCTGCAAACATCACCCCTTTTCCCTGCGTGCCATGCGGAAACTTCAGGACAAGGGGATATTTAACCTCGTCCAAGATTTTCTTTGCAGCCTTTGTTGAAGACGCAAGGTATGTTGTAGGCATTGGAATGTTAAAATGCTGCAAAGCCAGATGAGTCAGCAATTTGTCATGCCCCAAGGTGAAAGTTTCGGGCTTTATCGGCATGTAAGATGACCTGTACAAAGTCCTTGTCACGGACCTAAGCAGAGGGGCGTACCTGAAAGAGCCCCTTGCATAAATGCAGCTGTACTGCGGCAATTGCTTTCCCTCGTACATCACGTTTAACTTTCCGACTCCCAGATTTACTTCAACGTCCCTTAAATCAATGTTATCAACAGAATCAAAGTAGTTCTTCATTGCTTCAATTACCATGAGCGAGCTTTTGCTTCCCAAGGACATGACAGCTGATTTCATTTTTTGGATTTGATTTGTGGATTTAATTTTAAAATCTTCAATACGCCTTCGGCAAATTTTAGTGCTCAGCCTCGCTGTTTATACACACGCTCGGCTTCGCCAATTTATTCATTATCTTAATTTTAATGAATAAATGCGAGGCAAAATTTTAGTGGCAATCAAAATTTTGCCGAGTGTAATTTTTGTGAGCGAAGCGAACGGATTGATTTTTTATTTGTAACTTTAAATCAATTTTTCATTTTGTCGGATCAATCAAAAACCCGTCTTTCAATATGTTTTGCCCGATTAAAACCCTGTACTTCATATGAGCCCTGTCCGCCAATGTGAATTCTGACTTTATTTTCTTACCGGCCAACTCTATTGTTGCCTCGATTATGGGCCTTAGCTTTGAGCCATGAGCCGACTTGATCAATTTCGATTTTATAACAGGCCCAAGCCTCAGCTCAGCAGCAAGGTTTGTGTCAATCGAGCTTTTAGTTGCGCCTGTGTCTATTTTTGCAATAACGCTCTTGCTGCCCTTTGGATAATGGACTTGGACTTTTTCAGCCAGTCCAATCACCACCTTGCCGTCTAAAACCTGATATTTTCCCATTTAAGAAACAGAATTGAAAATGGTTTATTAATTTATTGGTTATCGCCTTTCCAAATTCATCTTAGCCTCTTTCACACCATCTGTTTTTTTAATCTTCTCCAGCAGTTTTTTAATCCTGTCAGTTCTGCCTTTCACAACAATCAGCTCCAGGCAGGTATGGTGGTCAAGATAAGTGTGCATTGAAGACAAAATCTGGCAGTGGTAGTCATGCTGAAGGTTTGACACATTTTTGCTGTAATGGCCAACCCTGTGGTCGTAAATAACCTTTATAGCGCCTATAACCTTATTTTCATGGGCGTGAAAAAGCCTCTCGCGTATAAGGTCATTTATGGCCTCTGACCTATTGGTGTAGCCCTTATCCCTGATGAACTTGTCAAACAGCTTCAGCAGCTTGGGCTCAAACGAAATTCCGGTCCTTACAATCCTGTCCATAACAAACAATGTTCTTAGCTCTTCTTTAAATAATTTTCGTAACACGCTTATAAAAAACGTAATATTTATAAACAAAGAAGGATTATTTGGAATTCATGGATTTTGCGCCTATGGGTTTGCTGGGTCTTGGCTTTTTATCGGGGTTAAGGCATTCTTTTGACATAGACCATGTTGCAGCTGTCTCTGCTATAGCCTCAAAAAGCTCTTCAATCAGAAAGCCCTCATTGCTTGGAATTTTTTGGGGGTTTGGGCATGCTATTGCTTTATTTTGTGTTGGCTTGGTTGTTTTACTGCTGAAAATCGCCATTCCGGATAAATTGGCATTCTTTTTTGAGTTTGTTGTTGCTTTAATGCTTATTGCGCTTGGAATTAATGCCTTGTTTGCGATAAAAAAAGAAAAGATGCACATCCACAAGCATAAGCATGGCGATGTTGAGCATATTCATTTGCATTCGCATAAGTCAACAGAGCACCATAAGCATGCTCATGCCGATTTAAAAAAATCATTGGTGATTGGGCTAATTCACGGGCTTGCCGGAAGCGCTGCATTGACATTGCTGATATTGGCAGGAGTCTCCTCAAAAATTGTCGGCCTGGCTTATATCCTGCTTTTCGGGGCAGGCTCGATTCTCGGTATGATGCTCGTGAGCACTATAATCTCGCTGCCTTTCAAGCTGATACCTAATAAATTGCACTTTACCCAAAGATTATTGAGAATGAGCACAGGGCTGACAAGCATAATGATCGGATTGAGCATGGTAATATGAACAAAGAATTAAAGCAAAAATACCAGAAACTGAAAAATTTGATTAAGAGGCTGGACAGCGCAATAGTCGCTTTTTCAGGGGGAATAGACAGCGCGCTTGTTTTAAAGATTGCGCATAGAGCGCTTGGAAGCAACGCTGTTGCGGTTACGGCAGACAGCCCATCCTTGCCCAGAAGGGAGCTTGAAGACGCAAAAAGGATTGCAGAACGAATTGGAGCAAGGCATTTGATAATAAACACTGAGGAAATAAAAGAAGGAAATTATCTAAAAAACCCGAGCAACAGGTGCTATTACTGCAAGACAGAGCTTTACGCAAAATTAAAAATTGCAGCGGAGCGATTAGGAATAAAAAACATAATCAACGGGACTAATTTTGATGACATTTCAGACTACAGGCCCGGATTGATGGCAGCAGACGAAAACAGAATAATGAGCCCATTAATGGATGCAAAATTAACCAAAAATGAAGTTAGGGAGCTTGCAAAGCATCTTGGCTTGGAGATATGGGACAAGCCTTCAAGCCCCTGCCTTTCCTCAAGAGTTCCTTATGGAAATGGGATAACATTGAAAAAATTGTCAATGATTGAAGATGCTGAAAATTTCCTGAAAGATTTTGGGATAACAGAGCTGAGGGTGAGGCATTTTGGCGATTTAGCCAGAATTGAGGTCAATGAGAGGGATAAGCCTGCGATAGGCAATAATCTTCATTTAATTCAAAAAAAATTCAGCGAGATCGGATTCAGTGAAATTGAAATCTCAAATTTCAAAAGCGGCAATTTAAACCTGATGATAAATGTACGAGCAGAAAATTAGAAAGGTCATGGGCAAGGTGGCAAACAAAGAGCTAAAAGTAGACGATGCCATAAAAAAATTGAAATTCATGCCGTTTGAAGACATAGGCTTTGCAAAATTAGACCACCACAGGGCTTTGAGAAAAGGATTTCCAGAAGTCATATACTGCCAGCATAAGACAGCAGAGCAGGTTGTAGGGATAGTTAAAAAAATGGCGGAAAAAAATGCTGATGTATTGGCCACAAGGGCGTCAGAAGAAATGTTCAATGAGGTGAAAAAGCATTTTAAAGAGGCAAAATACAATAAAATTTCAAAAACAATAATAATACAAAAAAATAAAAAAGCTAACAGAGGCGGAATTCTCGTACTAAGCGCTGGCACCTCTGACATGCCTGTTGCAGAGGAAGCGGCTGTCGCTGCAGAGGCAATGGGCAATAAAGTTGAAA
>JACPTD010000099.1 GCA_016192955.1 Candidatus Woesearchaeota archaeon
AGGGATTAAGAGCAATGCTAAATATTGTTTTAAAGAGATATTTTCTTCCAAAAGAGCGAAGAAATTATAAAGAAGTTATGATGCACATGGCCAAAGAGGTGGTTAAAACCTAACTTACTTTGACACACCACCAAATCTTTAATTCCCTTTTCCTCGAATCTTTTAAGCATGGCATCGTATTCTGGCAGCCTTACAGCCAAATATCTTGGATTTACATTGACCCTTCCTCTGAACCTGTCTAGTATAAATGCCGTAACATAAGCTTTCCTATGAATGTTTAATGGTTTTCTTGCTCCACTATCCCTATCATCAAACCTTTCATTTTTTTGAAGCCCTGCATGATCTGATAAGTAATCACTAAATCGGTCTTTTGATGTAAAACCATAATCTTTGATTATTGTTTGAACTAGCTCATGCAGCTGCTTTACACGAGTAAACTTCCTCAAGCCGTCTATTACAATTTTTCTATCCCCGTAAGTGGCTTCGCCCAGGATACCCTCCAGTGTACGATTAATAAAAATATCAAGCGGTTCTCTGCTTGGCAAAACATACTCAGAAGGAACCTTATGTTGCAAGTAACCCTGCGCTTGTTTCTCAGCACCTTCAATCGCCTTTCTGAACAGCCATTGCATAGCATCATGAACCTTTAATACTTGAGGGGTGGGGGTTACCCTGTCTTCACCCAGCATCAAATCTAGCACGTTGCTTCTACCCAGCCGCACAGTTTCTGAAGAAAACTCTTTAACTAAATAATCTGCTAAGCCTCTTATTGACCTAAACTGGTACCAATCCATCAATGGCTGCACGTATCCGCGAATTTCTCTGGACAGCCTTACAGCTTCTCGTCTTGCCTTGGTTCCCCCATCGGCTTTTATAGTTTTTTCAAGTCTTGGCATTTTCTCCAGATTTAAACAAACTAAAGACCTCTTTGACTTGGTGTTATCGGTTTGATTTAAAAATCTTTCAAAATTTAAAAACCCAAAACCGAAACCTTTAAAAATGGCGATATATCGGTATTCTCAATATTAGTTTGGGGGTAATAGATGGCATATGCTAGCAATGTCAGGAGTCTGGAAACCGTTAAAAGGGAAGACTTGGTTAGGCAGTGCCCTGACTGCGGAAACAAGGATATTGAATATGCAAATGAAGAGTTCTATTGTAAGAAGTGCGGCTTGGTGCTGGACTGAGATAAGTTTTTATATATGCTTTATTAAGATATAATTTAATGCCCGAATCTTTGGATAAGTTAGTGGCGGCCAACATCAGCGATGTTCTTAATCTAAATTCTTTTATCAGGGGATGGCACTACATTTCAGGAATTATTGAAGGCATGGAAAGATACTTGCTTGAAAAAGGATTTTTTGACAATGATGATATTGGTGAAAGATTAGCGCCAATCAGCCAGCTTATACCGATTCTTCCTTATTTTAGGGAAAACAGGGATCCTATTGGAATGAATGGCAAGTTTTTTGGATACAGGCTGATGGAGACTGCCACAAGCGAAATATTTGATGCATCACGCCAATACTTAATGACAGATGGATTAAAAGAAAGGATAACGGTGGTTTATGGGAATATGGTTAATTTGATGCGCGGATTGCTGCTAGAAAGGGGCAGGCGCGAGTTTGGACACATACCCCCAGAGAACGGCAAGCATCCAACATCGCACGAATACACTCAATTTAGAGTTCCTTTGATTTTAAACTGATTCTGGAAAGCTTTAAATATCTGTTGAAAGCCAACAAAATAAAAGAGGGAATTATGAAATCTTATCTATATGTGTCAATTTTCATATTATTGAGCTTTAGCGCTAATGCCTCCTGGCAGACCTACCAGAATGACCTGAGGAACACTGGCGTTTCAAATGGGACAGGGTATTTTCCATTAAGGGCTGTAAATTTCAGCGATGACTCATTTGGAATGGATTTCCAGCCTTTAATCGACGATTTGGACAACAACGGCAGCAAGGAAATTGTGATTTTTTCAAACAGCTCATTAATAATATTTAATCACCAATTAATGATTTCAAAGCAGTCGAAAGTGGGAGACATTCTTGCGCAGCCTGCATTGTTCAATTTTGACGATGACAACCTCATTGAAATAATCTTCAACGCAAGGCAGAACTCAACTGATTATTTCTTTGCATACCAGTACAACAATTCAAATCTAAGGCAGGAATTCAACATAACACTGAGCAATCAGGCTGATTTCGGCGGAATAAAGTGCGTAAAGCTTGATGCCGCAAATGCCTGCGTATTCAAGGATAAAAAGAATTATATCAATATGATAAATATGAACTCGAAAGCAATCAGCTCTTATAACACCTCTGTTTATGAAGAAGTAAGGCATACAGTTCCTGCAATCGGCGACATAGACAATGACGGCAATCCAGAAGCTGTTTTCTGGTTTAACGAGGACAACAGGAGCGGCTATGGGTTTTTGGTTTTTGACCTTGCTGAAAGAAAACTTGATACTTCTTTTAATAACAGCGGCATTGTGGACAACATCTTTTCCCCTGAGATTCTCGGCCCTTCGTTATTTCATCAGCTTTTCATGCTGAAAGGCCAGCCTGTTTTGGCTGACTTGAATAACGACAACAAGCTGGAGATTGCTGCAAGCATTTTTTATGATGACTCATTCACTGGAGTTGCCAGAAGCGACTGGTTCACTGAGCTGTTTGTTTACAGCCATAATGGCACTAATCTGTTCAGCAAGTGCGAGCCAAATGTCTTTTCCAATGTTGGATGTAATGACGACCAGTCAACATCTGAAAGATGGGAAGGCTTAAACCCGCTTGCCTTTGATTATGACAAGAACGGCATTGATGACATATGCTTTATAAAGGATGTTAAAAGCACCAGCGGAGGCTCTGGATTCCAGTATATGGCATTGAGCTGCTACAATTACAATGGCAACAAAATAGCTGAAACAAAGCTGGAAAACACAGGCGATTCAATAAGGGGGACTGCGATTGCGGCAGACATGAACAATGATGGCTACATGGACATAATCACATCAAACAATATAAACATTGCAAACGGCTCTTCAATTCTTTCCCCTCCCTTGAATAAAACACCTCCAATAGCTGTTGATATTGACGGCAATGGGGGGCTCGATTTGATATGGACTGTAAGCTCCCAAACAATGGTTTTTCTGGACAGCGGCAAGTACGCTGCTGATTTGGCGGTTTCCGGCATAAGCTTTGCAGGGCTTAATGAAACCCATGTCAATGTTCTTGCTTCGATAAGGAACTCTGGCAATGCTGAAGCTGACAATGTCAAGACAATAGTCTATAATGCAGCCACGCTTGAAAACAGGACATTTGTTTCCAAGATTGTCAGGGGAGGCAATCTGACATTAAAAGCCGCTTTGGAGCCGAAAAAAAGGCAGAAAATACTCGTAAGTGCAGATTTTGAAAATGAGATAAATGAAACCGATGAAAGCAACAATTTTGCATTCAAGGAGTTTAACGGCCTGCCTTATGTTTTTGTCAGCGCTGATACAGGATTGTTTCTTATTGATTCTGAGGTTAAAAATTACATGAAAAATAAACTGACATCAGGGTATTACACAGAAAATGAGAATGAGGCGGATGTAAGCGTCTATATCGGAAAATTTAACCCAAGGAATAGGGTAAATAACATCAGAACCCTGGAAGAATTTGAGTTTGGCTATGATTCTGGAAATGTTATTTTTAATGACAAAATTGGCACTAATCCATACGCTGCGCTTGTCGGCGCATTTAAGGATGATGACAACAAAATAAAGATAATGATTGTCGGCAATGAAATTGAAGGCGATATTTCCGGAGCCAAGGAATTCATCAAGAACCAGGCATTGCTTTTGAACGCCAAGGATAAGAAAGCTGTGTTTGTTGATGATGAGAATGTTGATGCTGTCAAAGTGTTTGATTATCTGCATTTAGGGGGAAATAGCGAGCATTATAATGTGAATAGCCAACAATTCAAAACAATAGTCAAAAACGCGCTTAATGATAAAATGTTCAATGTCTTTGACAAAAGCGTTGTTTCCAGCAATGGAATAACATTAAGATTAAGGAATATGAAGCCAAATATAAGCAATGATTATCTGGAGTATTTGAATTCCACAGGAGTTCCGGTTGAGATGCCTGTTGTTTTAGCTCATGGACTTTTTAGCAACTTAACCACTTGGGAGGTTTTAGGGGCTGAATTATCAAATATTGGAAGGGATACATGGCTTATTGAAATCACAGGAGGGCCATCTCAAGACTGCGATGACTGCATTGACTACACATTCTATAATTTGACTGATATATTTGTCCCAGCCTTGCTGAATGGCGTTTTGGATGTTACTGGTAAGGATAAAATACAATACGTTGGGTTTTCTAATGGATGTCGTTCGGCTTTGGATAGCTTGGAAAGAAACCAGTTTGACTCGAATAAAATAGAAACTTTTGTGGCGGTTGGGTGCCCGGGGGCTTTTGAGGGAGAGAGTTCAGGTGGCAACAAATTAAAAGAAAATGGTGGTTTAGCAATATCTAAATTTGCATCACAGAATAAGAAACACTTAAACTTTGGTGATGTATCAAAAGAAGTTATAGGTCTTCCTTTATTTTCAACAGCAAATGAAAAAATTTCACTTAATTTATTAGGATTTTATCATAATATCACATCATCTAAAGAGGATCAGCAGCCTGGTCAAAACCTTAATTTAAATAGGTTTTATCTAATTCAAGGAGCATTTACTAATAATAGTGATCTAATAGTTACTACTGTAGACGAAAATGTAATTTATGAAAATATAATAGCTGATAAAAAACAATATTTTAGTTTAACTTCAACTCATGCAGGTTTAGATGATAGAAGCAGAACTAAAACCTTGATAAGGAAGTTTGTAAATAACGAAACACTATCTTGGTTTGAAAAAGCGATAATTTTAAAATCTAGCGATTAAATTAATAGAAAAATGTCTTTAGACAAGAAATATTACTGGATAGTTGGAGGAGTTATAGCTTTAGTATTATATTCTATAGCTTATTTATATATTAATTATTTAGCTTCCTCTGAACCAAGTTTAGGACTTTTAGCAATTTCTTTGCCTTTAGTAGCACCATGTCACCTATTTAACTTAAATAAACTTGGTAATCCTTATTTATGTCTTGGTTTTAGCATTATTGTTTATTTCCTTCTCGGCTCTTTAATCGGCTTTTTGGTTTATAAGATGAAGAAATAAACCCTGAATATGTACCTACTTATTTTATCCAATAAGGCGGAGAAAAATTTAGATAAACTTAGGAAGAAGGATAAAAAGAATTTTGAAATAATAATAAAACATTTGGAAAATCTGACTTTAAATCCAAAATTTCACAGCAAACCATTGAAAAGCAATCTTGCTGGTTTATGGTCTTGCAGAGCTGGCGATTTCAGGATTATTCACCAAATCGAGGAAAATAAGCTTATAGTGATTGTAATAGCAATTGAGCACAGAAAAAGTGTTTATGATATGTGATGCTTTTTCTTAAAATCATGAAAAGTTATGTATCTTCCTTGTCGTATATCTCCTATACCTTGCTTTATGCTTTTCATCAGCTTTTTATCTGACATTATATCAATTGTTTCTTTCATACTGTCATACTCATCTTTTGGTATTTGTATTAATTCTTGTTTAGGCATACCTTGTTTCATTATAATTTAATTTATTTAAATGTTTTTATTTGCAATATGGAAAATAAAGATTATATTAATTCATTTTTAATCGACTTTGAGTATTTCCTTCTCGGCTCTTTAATCGGGTTTTTGGTTTATAAGGTAAAGGGAAATAAGTAAATAGGAAAAGTTCACATAACGTACAATTTTAGGCGAACATTTTTTCCTCACAAAATTTTCCCTCGAAACTTGAGGCAACCCACAAGTTTCAGAGTGGATAAATTTTGTGAGGAAAAAATGTTAGGTTGAGTGAGCGAT
>JACPTD010000114.1 GCA_016192955.1 Candidatus Woesearchaeota archaeon
TCATTTATTTTTAAAATTGGAATATTTTTCGTTAATGTTCAATCGTTAATGGAGTTTTTATTAATAATGTAGAGAATGATTCGGAGATACTGAATTAATGAAAACCTTAAAATAGCATACTCGGATTTGCACATTAAGGAGTTCAAAAATTTAGGATATTCACAGAATGAAATTAATTCTATTTTAAGCGTAGCAAAGCCTAAAAATATAATGCGTATACATATTTATAGGGGACAGACTGAAGAAGCAAGGAATTTGGCTATCCAAAGAAATGTTCCAAAAAAGGATTCACTTCACGCTATATTGGCAAGAGACAATAATTTGCAGTTAATATCAAGAGATCCGCATTTTGAAAGGTTGAAGGATATAACAAGCGCTAAGAAACCAGAAGATTTTATCTAAGCTCTTTTTCCAACTCCTCAAAAGCTTTTTCGCCCGCTATGTGTAATTGTTTATCTGTTGTTTTTCTTTTTGACGCCCCATATAGCTTTCTTGCTTTGAGCAATAGTTCTTCTTTTTCTAAATCTCTTATTTTGTCTCTTATTGCCTCTCTAATGAACTCTGTTTTTGTTGTATATCTATGTTTTTTCATAATGCTTTCTATATCTCTTAGAAATGCATTTTCCAATTTTAAGCTTACAGCTTCCATCGTATAACTAAGTAATACTAAGTGATATATAAATATTTCGTCCAATCAACTTTAACTCTTGTGCCCTTAAACAGCTAACACTCTTTTCTCTTTGACTTCTTCATGCACTGCCTGTTTTGTAGTTTCCCAATAGAAATCCCTGAATTTCTTAACAACAGGATTATCAAAATTAAGTCTATACATTTTGGCTTTTCCAACTACTCTTGTCTGTTTTACAATTTTGCTTTCTTCGAGTTTCTTCCAAAACAACTTAAGTGTGGAGTAACCAACTCCAGATTGAGCTGCTATATCAGTCATACTATAATCAAAATCTTCATTAACTATTAGGAAGTCCAGTATCCTCAACATTGGGCTGTCTCCAAATACTTGCAAAAACGCTGTTTTTGTTTCCATTGTAAGTGCTATATAGAATAACAAGTATATAAATATTCCTATTTATAGCCAATATAGGCTATTTATTAACATCAAAATAGGAAGGATTATATAAGAGAATTTCAATAATTTTACAGATGGGAAAGAAGCTGTCAAATTCAGATTACTTAAGAATAAAGAAAAACATAATCAAGCGGTTGTACGCCAATAAGGCATTTAGCAAAGGTCATTTGCTTTATGAGAGATTAACATCGGGAATTCCGCCACATCTTGCAGGATTTGTTAATCAAGTTCTTGATGATCTCATTAAAGAAGGATTAGTAATCTATTACGGAAGAACAAAATATGGTGATGCTTATCAATTAAATGTTCAAAAACTAAAAGAAATTGAAGAAATTATTTCTTAACAATAAATTCGTCCAATTAACTTTAATTCTCGTGCCTTTGTACTTATCGCCTTAAACTACAAAATGCCAAAATTCCTCAAAAACCTTACAATCAAGGCAGCTAAAAATACGATGCCGATTGCTGTGAATAGGTTGCTTTTCCTTTTGTCTTTGGTATAAACTATTGTTCCTGTCAAAAGCAGGCCTGCTATCAGGGAAACCCATTTCCAGCCATTGCTTATGCCTGTGTAAAATATGTAAGCTTCTATCAATGCCACAGGCCCTGCAACCTTAAGTATCAAACCCCAGTTGTATTCTTCTTCCATTTTGTTTTTAGGATTTTTAAATTTTCAATATTAGTTTTAGTAATGTTTTAATTAATGTGAAATTGGTGTTTGATTTTAATGTTTTCTATCTGACATAACGCATTAAATTTAATAATTTTTCAATAATAACCAAAATCAAAAAAACTTACCCTATAACAGTTCCTCTAAATCCCTTTCCATTCAATAACTTTTCCAAATTCTTTAAATCTTTTCCGATTATGCTTGCCTTTATTCCTGATTTGCGGGCTTCTTTTGCGGCAATTGGGTCAAACGGCACATTCATTCCGGCTTTCCATTTGCCGCTTATTAATTTGCCGTAGCCCTGCCAGCTTATTTTCCCGATTTTTTTTGCATCATTGTTTTTATTTGGATCCTTATCATAAACATAGTCAACATTGCTCATATTAACAACTTCCCTTACGCCAAGGTTTTTCGCCAGAAGAACAGCGTCATAATCCGTGCTCCATCCGGGAAGCCAGCCCGCTGCCAAAACTATGTTTTTTTTAAATTTGATTTTTGCATTAGGGTTGGTGATTATCAAGTCGTCAGCCATTTCATTGAATGCTGCCTTTAACAAATGGGCATTTATTTTTGTGGCATGAATTCCAAGCCAGTCCAGCTCCTCATTGCCTAGCTTTCCTGATCTTGAAGCGAGCTGCTGGAAAGTTCTCGCCAATTTCCCGCCGCCGCAGATAATTATGAACTTATGCCCCTTATTGGCGTATTTTTTTATAATTTCTTTAAAACTGGAAAGAAAGCGCTTATCCAGATTGTCGGGAAATATCAATGACCCCCCTAAGGATATTACAAAAGTTTTTGGCATTGCGCGTTCCTATTTGGAGGAATATAAAAACATTTCTACTGGCTCCCGATGCCGATAAAGCTAACCCCTATGATTATCAATGCAATGCCAGCCCATTTGAGCCTGTTCATTCTCTCGCCGAGGAACTTGACGCTCAACAGGCTCACCCAGATGTATGTTAATGCGACAAAAGGGTACAAAACCGACAAGTCGCCTCCCTTTAAAGCCGGGATAAAAAGCAAAGTGCCCATGGCATACAAAGCAACGCCTCCAAAAAGAGGATAGTTAGCCGCTAATGAGCTAAGCTTTGACAAGCGCTTGGCGGATGCCTTTTTAAGCAGTATCGGGCCAAAAGCGCCTATAAGAGATGCCAAAACCACCAATGAGACAGCCCATAATTGCGTTGCCATTATAATGCACCAGGTATGTGGTCTTTGCTTCCATAACCGATTGATATTATGCCAAGCATGATGAATGCCACGCCAAACCACTTAAAAATGTTCATCTTTTCACTCAAAAAAAATATTGACAGAAAGCTCACCCATATGTAGCTTGTTGCCAATATTGGGTATAAGACAGAAACTTCCCCTCCCCTAAAAGAAACTATCATCAAAATGCCGCCAATAACATACAAGAGAAGCCCGCCTATAATGTAGTAGTTTGTCAGAATTCCAAAAATATCAAAAGTCAGGAGTGCAGAGCCTTTTTTCCAGAGTATCTGCGCTGAAGAGGTCAGCAGTGTAGTGAATAAAACAAGCAAAGCTGCCCAGAGTTTGGTTGCCATTTGCAGTTTGGAAAGGAAGTCATATTTATATTTTTTTAGATTTGTTTAGCCCGATATATGCCGTACTTTCGTTTTCACGAATGATTGACTATCAGAGAAAGGGGTTCGATAACGATTTTACTCATTAACTCATTAAAAAACGCATTGTCTTTGTGCTGGAAGTAGGCTTTTATGTGTAAAAGTTGATGTTTTTTGACAAATTGCACCATTAACGAACTAAAATTCAATCCACCCCCGCCTCCACTCGCCACCGAGAATGACTACTAATCTGAATGATAAAAATTCATAAAAATATCATCCCAATCCCATATTCTTTTAGTTATTCCTTCAATCATGCAGGGTGTTTTGTTTTCTTTGTACGGTTCAATAAAGTTATTGAACGCTTGAAAGATAAACAGATGATGATAGAACGGGGTTTTCTTTTTTGAAAATGTTCCAGCCCTTCTGCAATAGCGTGAAACTCTTTCACGCAGTCTCTTACAATATCCATCAACATGGCTTATGCTGATTTCATTGGGAGGTAGGTAACCAAAAACATTTTTTCTAACAACTCCAATGACAATCTCTCCTTTTCGTATCTTTTTGACTTTTGCATAATTGACAGCACCTTTTGGAAAAACAATTCGTAATGCTGATGGGGTTTGTTTGTTGCCATCAGCACAAGCGGTAAATCGATACTTTGCTGTTGCCGGCACAAATCGTTTGCTTACCTCTTTCCAAAATTCGAGGCAGCTTTCGTCGTTCCATTTA
Source organism: Candidatus Woesearchaeota archaeon (assembly GCA_016192955.1). GTDB lineage: Archaea > Nanobdellota > Nanobdellia > Woesearchaeales > GW2011-AR4. Next base: position 4,070 of record JACPTD010000114.1, read on the forward strand.
CCGACGAAAGGTCGAAGCTGCAAGCGAGAGTTTCTCTTAATTGCAAGATAGGTGTAATTTGTTCCAACTTCATAGCTAAGTCCTAAACCTTGGCAGAGGCAGTTTTTCTCCTTTTTTTTATGAAGCTGAAGATTTCATCAGCTTCAACCATATCTAAATTTAAGTCTACTAAGAATTCTTCATCAACCTTTTCGCAATGTTTGCCGACTTTATCGGCAACTCTGTAGATAGCATTCAATGAATGCTTTGTTGCTCTCGCAACGCCTCTAAAACTGTTCTTCTCAACAAAATGGTTGCAAATGTTTTTTACTTCTTTCTTTGGAAGCTTTGAGTAATACAAAGGAGTTCCCTTTGTTCTGACAAATTGCTTATTACATTCTGTGCATTTGTAGTTTTGTGTACCATTTTGCTTTTTTCCGTTTCTTACAATGTTTTTTAATCCTTTTTTGTTGTAACGTCTGCATTTCTTATTTGAGCACACCACATCTAATTTTCTTCTTTTCTTTGGCATTTTAGCACCTCTTTTCAAGACGATAAATATATCAAATAGTATTTAAGAACTAGTATTTATATCTTTCGTTTTAGTAGTCAATATCCTCGCCACCAACCCTATTATATTATTACTTAATAATAACTACAAATGCACAGAATGTAATAAGCAATTTGTCAGAACAAAGGGAACTCCTTTGTATTACTCAAAGCTTCCAAAGA
>JACPTD010000100.1 GCA_016192955.1 Candidatus Woesearchaeota archaeon
GCAAACTTAAAGTAGTCCTTAAGCATCTTAAAAATAAGAAATTATTTTTTGTCTTTTCTTTTCTTGTAATAGTAATAGCCTGCCCCTATCACAAGCGCTGCAGCAGCAATCCAGCCAAAGCTGCTGCTTTTCTTAACGCCAAGGCTTTTTGCGTCGCTGTTGCTGTAAAGCCTTAGCTCAACTTCCCTGTTTTCCTTGTAGTTGTTGTTGTTTGTGTCTTTGTAGGCAACTTGAACTGGTATCTTAACGACACCCTTTCCCTCAACAAACAGCTTGAATTCTGCTGTTGAAAAGTCGTCGCTGTCAAGCTTGCCAACATAGGCTTCATCAGCGCCTACCACCCTTACATTTTCATTTTGCAGCACTTTTACATTCAGGAATTTTATGTCAGGGCTGCCTTTATTCACAAGCCTGAGCACAACGCTTCCTGTGCTGCGTGATGTATAAACCTCAGTTCTCTCCAAGGTAACGCCCAAATCAGGGGAGTCCCCGACAACTATTGTTACAAGGTTTGTCTTTGAATAATTTTTGTTGAGAGTGTCTGAATATGCGATTTTAAGCGGTATTTTGTACGCTTTTGACGCGGCATCAGAGTCAACAAGCAGCTCAAATTCCAATGGGATGGCAGCCTGCGGCTCAATATAGGAGATGACCTTTTCATTTGTCGAGCTTACAGGGGCAAAAGGCATGCTCTCATCGCTTTTCTCAATGTTCAGGGAAACTTTAACATCTTTCAATAGCGATGTCGCATAATTCTTCAGCTCTATCCCGAGCTTTGTTCTTTCGCCAGGAGCTGTCACTGAAGGGCTTGTAAAGAATTTTTCAACCGCAATTATGGCGTCATGCGTTTGCACTTTTATTTTCATGCCTTCCAGCGTGGCCCACGAGCCAAGGTTATCGCTTTTGTATCTTACTTTAATTTCATGGCTGCCATCACTCGCATCTTGGGCTACCCTTGCCTTATATCTTACAACAACGCTTTGCTTTCCTTCCTGCGATGTCCCAAGAGTGCCGATGAATTTTGTCGGGCTTTCTCCCGGCAGCGCCGAAAAAGGGTACTCCGGCAATATTTCAAACTCAACATTGCTGGCTGTTGTTCCGTTATTGTCGAGCTTAAATCTTGCTTCAAATTCCTTGCCAGGCTCAACAGGGTCAGGCTCCTGCTTTGCCAGGCTGACTATGATGTTTGGAACTTTTCCAAAATATTGCGTGTTCACTGCCGCATTCGCAGCGCTGGCAGACGCAAAAGACAAAACCAATAAAAAAATTATCAACAATATTGCTTTCTTCATTTTCCTCACCTTCTATGGCTGTTTAACGATTTTACTATTGCGCCATCTTTCAAAAATTCTACGCGCTCGGCAATCTTTGAAAGATTTGCGTCATGAGTCACCATGATTATTGTCTTGCCCTCTTTTTTGTGAAGCTTTTGCAGAAAATCAAGCACATTTGTGCCTGTTTTGCTGTCAAGGTTTCCAGTAGGCTCGTCTGCAATTATCACTTCCGGGTTGTTTGCGAGGGCTCTTGCAATGGCAACTCTTTGCTGCTGCCCCCCGCTCAGCTCTGTCGGCTTGTGGTTAATCCTATCCCCAAGTTCCACAAGCTCTAGGAGCCTTGTTGCAGTTTCTGTCCTCTTTTTTTCTTCAACTCCTTGAAAGATCATTGGTAGCATGACATTTTCCAATGCGGTTAATGTCAGAATCAGGTTGAATTGCTGGAAAATGAACCCGATTTTTCTTCCCCTTATCTGGGCCAGCTCTGACTCGCTCAATTTTGAAATGTCATGGCTGTCGAGCGTTATTCTTCCTCTTGTTGGGATATCCAGGCAGCCGATCATATTTACAGCGGGTGATTTTCCAGATCCAGACGGCCCCATTATAGCCAAGAACTCGCCTTCACTGACATTAAGGCTTAATCCCTGGAGTGCATTGACCTCTACATTGCCCATCTTATATGTCTTCCATACATTTTCCAATTTTATTACGCCTTTTTTCATTTGATTGCCTTAAGCCTTTTCACTGTTTCCCTTAATACCGCTTTAATCCTTTTTCTGTCTTTTCCTTTTGAATAAAGCTCAAACATTGTGGCTCTGAACTCGTTAAGCTCGGGGTTAAGCTCCTTGAGGGGAAGCTGCCCTTTTTTAAGGCTGTTGAATATTTCCAGCATAAAACCCATTTCCCTTCTGTCAGTTATCTTTCCAAACGCATTCCATGCCGCAATCAGCTTGTCAACAAGAGTATTCTTGCTTTTGTCAATAATGTTTAGGTATTTTTTCCCCTCATTTGTCAAAAAGTAAACCTTTTTCCTGCCATCTTCTTTGAACTCAACAAGCTTTTCCCTGAGCAATCTTTCAAGAAGCGGGTAAATCGAGCCAAAGCTTGGCTTCCACGTTCCCGTGTCTTTTTCCATTGAATGCGGCAAAATATCACTTAAACAAGACCTTTAATAATACGAAAACTATGCCAAAAATGTTCCATTATTTAAGATATTAGCTATTATATTAAGGTTGCGTATATGTTAAGTAAAGTTGTTAAGTATACAGTTGATATGGTACAGCTTTAATTCCACAATGAAACCTTTCATTGTTAAACCAATCTTGATATTCGCTTAA
>JACPTD010000105.1 GCA_016192955.1 Candidatus Woesearchaeota archaeon
TTTTAATTTTTATTACTGTTTTTTAAGCATTGGATTATTTTTTGATGTGGTTTTTAGTTAATGTTCAATCGTTAATGAGTTTTGTTAGTGTAAAAATTCTGCTTAATGGTCATTCTTTGGGATACTTTCGGAATGTCTGTTTATATTTGACTAAGCTTCTAAATCTTCTTCAAAATCGTCTAAAGCAACTTTGTCTTTCTTTATCGATTTTCCCTCGTAACACCACTCCCTTGACAAATTCCTCATCGCAGCATTCTCGCGCCCACAAACCCTGCGCCAAGCAAGCCAACATTATAGTTTGTTATTAAATAAATCGGCATTTTTTTCAGCGCAAACCGCATCTTATAATTGTCTTCAAACGCCTTTACAAACTCTTTGTCAAATATGCCCCTGTTTTTTGATGATATTCCCCCCGCAATATAAATTCCGCCAAACGACAGCGAATCAATGGCGCATCTCTTTAAAAATCCCGCATAAGCCATTTTGAATGTGTTGAATGCCGCTTCGCAGTTTTTGTCATTCTTCCTGTATTTTGAAATCATTTCCGGGCTATACTTTGATTTGTCAATCTCTTTTGTGTGCTTCGTCCCTTTAAATTTCCCGCTTTGCCTTATGAATGAATAAATATTGGTTAAGCCCTGACCTGACAGAATCTGCTCATAGCTTATGCTCTGCTTTGTCTTTTTCTGTTTTCTGACAAAATTTATCAAGTCAAGCTCTTCCTGGCTTTGGGCTGCAAAATCAGCATGGCCTGCTTCTGACGGCAAAGGAACATATGCTTCAGTGTGCTCATCATAAATCAGCGTTGCTTTTCCAAGCCCTGTCCCGGCTCCGGCAACAACAATGGGCGCTTTTGGAACTCTTTGGGCTTTTTTTATCACAGCGACATCATTTTTACTGAGCATGTTTATCCCGTAGCCGATAGCCTCAAAATCGTTCATAAGCATTATTTTTTTTAGGATGGTTTTTTCCAAAAGCTCTTTCTTGCTTATGCTCCAAGGCGCATTCTGGGTCTTTACATAATCTTTTTCAGGCGACAAAACGCCTGCTGCGGCAATACAAGCCTTAGTTATTTTTATGTTGTAATTTTCTTCTGCATAGCTTAAAGTTCGACTGACAGCGAAATGCAACCTTCTCAGCTCCATGCTTTTAAAATGAAAAGAGGCAAGCAGTTTTGGGATGCTCTCTTTAACCCCGAAAACTCCCAAATTTGTGTTTGTGCCGCCAACATCCCCGCCTAGTATGAATATCGGATAATCACTTTTGCTAATTGTTTTGTATTCTGTTTTTTGAAACTGCATTTTTGCCATGGTTTTTGTGATTTGATGATATTTCTTAACAAAGTTTATTAATTTATTTAAGTTTTTGCCTTGCATGAACCATAAAAAAATATTAGCCTATCTATATTCCTTGGAAAGCCCCAGTATAAAGCTTGGGCTGGAAAGAGTTCAAAGCCTTCTGGATAAAACCGGAAATCCGGAAAAAAGCTTAAAGTGCATCCATGTTGCGGGCACAAACGGCAAGGGCAGCGTCTGCGCAATGCTTTTTTACATCCTGAAAGATGCTGGCTATAAAGTCGGGCTGTACACAAGCCCTCATTTAAAAAGGTTCAATGAAAGGATACGGGTTAATGAGCATTTCATAACTGACAGGGAGATTGTTGATTATTTTTTAATGGTTAAGCCCCATATAACAAACCAGAGCTTTTTTGAGATAACAAATGTCGTCATTCCTCTTGTTTCCGTTATCACAAACATAGGGCATGAGCATACTGATTTATTGGGCAATACAATTGAGAAGATTGCTTTTGAGAAAGCTGGGATAATAAAGAACAATGTTCCTGTTGCAACGGCAGCAAAAGGAAAAGCATTAAGAATTATTAAAAAAATCGCAAAGGAAAGAAATGCGCCATTATATCCAAGAAGAAAATATCCAAAAATCAAGCTTACATACTTAAATGGAAACTTTCAGCAGGAAAACAAGGATATTGCATTGACGACAATAAACGCATTAAAAAAATATTATCCGATAAAAATAAATCAAAAACAAATAATAAATGGTCTGAAAAAAACGCAATGGCATGGCAGACTGGAATTTATTTCTAAAAATGTCTTAGTGGATTGCGCGCATAATGCAGATGGATTTAAAACCCTGAAAAAAGAGCTGGAAACGATAAAAAAACAAAGAGAAATCAGGAATTTTATTTTTGTTGTCGGAATACAAAAAGATAAGAATGTTAAATTAATGCTGAAAACAATAAATCCGCTAATATCAACAATTATATTTACAAAGTCAAAGCATGAGAAAGCAGCAAAACCAAAAGAATTATTGAAAATTTTTAATAATATCAATAAAAATAAACAAATTAAAACAATGGAAAATCCAAAAAAAGCATTAAGTTACGCAAAGAAGATTGCAGGCAAAAATGATTTAATTGTAGTGGCTGGCTCTATTTACATGGTTGGTGAGATTTTGTAGTTGGCAATTATGTCATATCTTTGAAGTGATGAAAATAGAAATGTTTAAAAATAGTTTGGTGCTACTTAGCAGATTTGGTGAAGTGTATGACAGCACAACTAATAGAAACCTCATTTGAAATCCCACAGCTAGAAGAATTAATCAAATATCAAGATAAACCCGTATTCACACAAGTATCGCATGGGCTTCAAGCAAGAAACCAACTAACATTGTGGGAACTTTTCTTGAGAACAGGTTTAAAAATTACTGATGGGCCAATTCTTGATGCTGGCAGCGGTGATGCACTATTTTTAGCACTTGCCCCTCATATGATTTTCTCAAGGGAAGAGATTGGTAGACGAACAGTAATTGCAGTTGATAAAGACCCAAAAAAAGTTGAAAAAACTAGGATAGTAGCAACTTTAGTTACTGAAGATTATTTTAGACGCGAAAGCAAATCTATCACTTACGTTGTTCTGGACCCCCAAGATTTAGCGACAATGGATGTAGATTACTTTCTTATTAATGGAAGGAAAGATAAGGCTTTCCCAAGGGTTAGCATGGTATGGTCTAATTCAATGTTTCATTGGATAAGGGAGTCTGGCGATAAATACAGGGCATTAGATAACTTTAATTTTTTGTTGCGAAAAGGAGGTGTACTTTGTATCAGCATGTCAGCAGGTGGAACAGCTAGAGATTTCCTAGTAGCTTACAATAATGTTTTTAGAAATTTAGGAATTTATGATAGAAATTACAATCCTCTTGGATTCCGTAGAGCGGCTTTTGAGACAGACCCAGTAGGGAGTAGACCCCTGGATGAAGTTGTGAATATGATTGAGGATAGTGGATTTGATGTAGTTTCTGCGATTACCCTGGGCGAAACAGCCATGTACCATGACCCAAAACATTATGCGAGGGCTGTTGAAGTATATGGGCGTGATGCTTATTTAAATCCAGTTTCACATTACAGCAACAAAGGAAAAAGAGGATTGTGGAGACAACTAGAAACAGAATTTTTGAATACACTTCGTAAAAAAGGATGGGTAGATGGACAACCATATACTTATACTCAATATAATAATTATATAATTGCAGTTAAAAGAGTAGATAATGGCACGCAAAGAACCCCTACATGATGGTTTCAATGTACCTGAAATAAGGTCATTTTCCCAGCGTAAAACTAAAAG
>JACPTD010000106.1 GCA_016192955.1 Candidatus Woesearchaeota archaeon
TTATCGGGAATTTTTTTATTTGTTCCGGCATTTTACTCCACCGTCACGGTTTTAGCGAGTGACCTCGGCTTGTCAATATCCCTTCCAAGCTTATCCGCAATGTGATAAGCCAATAATTGCAAAGGAACAACAGAAAGTATGGAACTTAATGTATATAATGTTTTTGGAATGAATATTGTATGCTTTGCCTTTTTTGGAATTTCCTTATCATTTTCTGTTGCAACCGCAATAATAATGCCGCCTCTTGCCTTGACTTCCTCTATGTTGCCTAGGACTTTCTTATATGTATAGACATCATGCGGAGCGATAAAAACAACAGGCATGCTCTTATCAATCAATGCTATCGGCCCATGCTTCATCTCAGCTGCAGGGTAGCCCTCTGCATGTATATAGCTCACTTCCTTCAGCTTTAATGCGCCTTCAAGCGCAATTGGAAAATTAACACCTCTTCCTAAATATATGGAATTCAGTTTATGATGATAAAGCTCCGCGCATTTCAAAATTTCATCATCTTCATCAAGTACAGACTGCAGTTGCAAAGGAATCCTTCTTATTCCTTCTATCATGTCTTTTATTTGCTTTTCATTCAATGTTTTTCTTATTTTTGACAGCAAAATAGTAAAGAGATATAAAACTGCAAGCTGTGTTGTGAAAGCCTTTGTCGAAGCAACCCCGATTTCAGGGCCTGCTCTTGTGTATATGACGCCTTCAGACATTCTGGTTATTGAGCTGCCCATAGCATTGCATATGGATAAGGTTTTCACGCCATGCTTTTTAGCTTCCTTCAGCGCTGCTATTGTGTCAGCAGTCTCTCCTGATTGCGATATTGCAATGACTAATGTATTTTTGTCCAGCAACGGGTGCCTGTACCTGAATTCAGAGCCGTACTCAACATCTGTTGGTATCTTAGCCAGCTCCTCAAGCATGAATTTTCCTATTAAGCCGGCGTGCCATGAGGTGCCGCAAGCCACAATGACAATCCTGTTTATTTTTGTCAGGTAATCATCTGCCAAGGAAAATTCCTTTTCAAACACAACATTGCCATTCAGAAGCCTCTCATCTAATGTATCAGCAATTGCCCTTGGCTGCTCGTAAATCTCCTTCAGCATGAAATGCCTGTATCCTGATTTTTGGGCAGCTTCTGCGCTCCAGCTTATCGTTTGAGTTTTTTTATTTTTTTTGTTTCCATCTAAGCCAAAAATACCCACATGCTCTTTTGTAAGAACAGCAATCTCTTTGTCATCGAGATAAATCACTTTCTTTGTGTAGCTCAAAATTGAAGGCACATCAGAGGCGATAAAATTTTCATTATTGCCGATGCCGATCACCAAGGGGCTTTCGTTTCTTGCGGCAATCAGCTTGTCAGGCTGTCCCGCAAACAGGATTCCGAGCGCATAGCTCCCTTCAACCCTTTTTAGCGCGTTTCTCACAGCATCCTCGATTCTGCTGTCTTTCAGGCTGTCCTCTATCAAGTGTGCTATGACCTCTGTGTCTGTCTGCGAATAAAACTTATGCCCATTTTTGATAAGCCCCTCTTTTAATTCAGAATAATTCTCTATAATTCCATTGTGCACAACGCTTATCCTGTTCTTGCAGTCCACATGCGGATGCGCATTTTTTTCAGTCACGCCTCCATGCGTGCTCCATCTGCAATGCCCCAAACCGATATTGCCGTTAAGCTTCAGGAAGTTGACCTTTTTGTGCACTTCCTCCAGTTTGCCAACGCCCTTTTTTATGTAAAATCTCTTATTTTTTATAAAGCACATCCCGACAGAATCATAGCCCCTGTATTCCAGATTAGCCAAGCCGTTGAACAGCTTTTCATTGACATTATTTGACGATACAACACCCACTATGCCGCACATTGTTTTTATTTGATTAATTTATTTTTTCAATCCGTTCGCTTCGCTCACATATTCTTGTGCTCGGGCTCACTTTCCTGCCAATCGTTCGCCCTCGCCTATTTATACAATAAACATTAAAAGCGGTTTACTTTCTTCACCTTGCTAATCTAAAAGTCACTCCCATTATTTTTATTTATTTGTAATCATCATTGAATGTTACTCCTAACACAAATTATGATAAAAATAAAAAATTAAGTGCATCCCAAAAAGAGGAGTAAAGGGACGCACTTGGAGTTTAGATGAGATTTCCATAAACTATGGAAGCACAACTTATTTATATATCTTATTAAAAAAACTTTAGGAGTCTTATAAAAAAATTAAAATAATTATGTTATATCAAGAATTCTCATAACACTTAATTTATAAATCCATTAAAAAACTTTTTATAATAGTTCCTCTTTCTAGCTGTTATGTTCATAATAGACAAGCAGAAAAATGAAGTTTATTCATTGCCTGCAAAGGAAATAAGCGCAGGGCATGCTGGCTCTTTAAGCTCTGACTTGGCGCAGAGGATACTAAGCTTGCTGGCAAAAGAGCCGATGTATCCTATAGACATCGCTAAATCGCTCAAAGTGCATGAGCAGAAGATATACTACCATATAAGGAATCTAGAGAGAGCAGGCATCATTAAAGTCGTCAAAAGGGAGACAAGGCAGGGCGCAACCGCTAATTTTTATGCATTGGCAGAGCCTGCTTTTGTTGTGAAATTCAGGAATTTTGAAGCCACGAGCAAAATAGCCCAGATAAGGAACGAGTCAGAGTTTCTTGAGCCGTTCATCAAAGACGGGCAGCTTGACGCATTGATTATTGTCGGCAGCCCAGACCCTCACGGACCTGACAAGGCCAGAAGCAGGGACGGCTATTATGGCATGGACTTGGCGTTGTTTCTAGGCACTTTTCTTAACTATGTGCCAAAATTTATTGTAAAGCTTGACACAGAGGTAAGGGAAGACGACTTAAGCAATAACCTGATTTTGATAGGCGGGCCTGTTGTAAATAAGGTAGTTGAAAAAGTAAACTCAAAGTTGCCGATAAGGTTTGAAAACGGCAACATCAAATCAGACATTTCAAATGAGACATATCCCCAAGATGAATGCGGCATGATTGTCAAGGCAAAAAGCCCATTCAGCAAAGACAGGTATGTGCTGGTTGTCGCAGGAAAGAGATTTAGCGGCACAAGGGCTGCGATTATTGCGTTTCTGAAAGATTTTAAGAAGGTAACTAATGGCAACATACATAACCCAAGCATCAAAGCCAAGGTTGTCGAGGGAATTGACTTGGATTCTGATGGAATAATTGATGATATTGAGTTCAGGGAATAAAATGGTAAAAAAAGAAATAAGGGTTGTTGGAATTGATGACTCGCCTTTTGACAAATTCAAAGACAAGGAAGCCCTTGTTGTTGGCGTTGTGATGAGAGGGGGCTCATGGATTGATGGAATTTTATCAACAAAAGTTGCAGTTGATGGGGATGATTCAACAAAAAAAATAATTGAGATGATTAACAAGTGCAAGTTCAAGCCGCAATTGCAGTGCATATTTCTTGATGGAATTGCAGTAGCAGGCTTTAATGTTGTTGATGTCAGGGAACTGAGCAAAAAGACCAAGCTGCCTGTTGTGATTATAATAAGAAGAATGCCCGATATCGATAATATTAAAAGAACACTGATAAAAATAAATAAAAAAAATAAGATAAAGCTGATTAAAAAAGCGGGAAATGTTGTTCAAATCAACAATATTTTTGTTCAATTGACGGGCATTGATTTAGAGCAGGCAAAAAAAATCCTTAAAGTCGTCTGCACAAGGAGCCTGATACCTGAGCCGTTAAGGCTGGCGCATTTAATAGCCTCTGGCGTTGCTTTGGGAGTAAGCAAAGGAAGGGCTTAGAAAAAGAAATATTTATATATGTAATACATTTTCTATAATCGTATGACAATAATAGCAGATGCAACAGCATTAATACTTTTAGCAAAAGTTACCATATTGGAAAAATTTGTAGATCGCAATGCAGTAATAACATCAAAAATGGTATATGAAGAAGTTATCGCTGGCAAAGAAAAAGGCAGAAAAGACAGCATATTGGTAGAAAGGCTATTCCAAGAAAAAAAACTAAAGCTCAAGAAACCTGTCAAATCTATAAAAAAGAAAATCGAAAAGCTGTTTAACCTAAAGGCTGGAGAATTGGAAGTTATATCACTGGCTTATAAAACAAAACATACAATTTTGAGTGACGATAAAAAATGCTTGAATGTTGCAAAAGGTCTTGGAATAGATTTTATTACTTCATTAGATATCATTGCGGCTCTGTACAGAAAATCTGTTATTGCTAAAGAAAAAGCATTGGAATGCATTGACGAGCTTGAGGAATATGGCTGGTACTCTAGAGATTTAATTAAAAATTATAAGGAGGCAATAAAATGATGAAAATAGTTTCAATAAGGCTGAAAGAGGATTTTATGGAAGAAGCGCAAAAATTAGCAGAGCTTGAAATGGTAGACAAGTCTCTAATAATAAGGGAAGCGTTAGAAAGGGGATTTTCAGAGGTTAAACTAAAAATTGCTTTGGAAATGTTCAGCAAGAGCAAAGCCTCAGCTAGCGAAGCTGCACAAATAGCTGGCTTAAGTGTGGGGGAAATGATGGACGAAATAGTCAAAAGAGGCCTAAAACCGAATATAACTAAAGAAGATCTAAAAAGCAGTTTGGAAAAGGCGTTGAAGGCTGTGAAGTAATTTTGCTGGCGAAGTATAAAGGCAAGCAAAAAATGAAATGCGTAATGTGCAATAAAGGCACTCTAAAAGAAACAAACGTTGAATATAAAGAGTACAGAGTATTGTTAGGCAAATACAAAGCCAGTGTTTGCACAAAATGTGAAGAGGCTTTTTTCGACACGGAAACAGCTAAGAAAATACAAGTCAAATCAAAAGAGCTTGGGCTGCTCGGCTTGGCAAAAAGACAAAAGTGGCTAAAGTTGGCAATAGCCTAGCAATAAGAATTCCGAAAGAAATTGCAGATTTTGTTAAATTGAAAAATATTAGTCCAGTTAATAGCCTCTGGCGTTGCTTTGGGAGAAAGCAAAGGAAGGGCTTAATCTTTCCTAATATTTTTCAATTCATCCCTTAAATAACTTTCAACTTTTCCTGACATGTTTATTCCATTCTTCTTGCAGTAATTCCTGAACTGGTTGAATAGCTCTTCGTCTATTGTAAATGCGACTCTTGTCTTGTAAGCTCTTTTTTTGAACTTTCCAGTCCTGTCAAGCTCTTCAAATACAGCAATCACATCCTGGTTTTTCGCTATTATCTTCTTTGCCTTTTCAAGGAACGATTGCATTTTTTATCATCCTCATTAGTTTGTTTATGTCATTTATGTTTTTCTTTGAAATATTCCATACTATCTTTATCAGCTTGTCTTTGTCGTATTCCAGCTCATGAACTTCAAAATAGGTCATTATGACTATTATTGATGTTCTTTTGTTGCCATCCTCAAAGCAATGGTCAACAAGCAGGCTTCTGACTATGTAGCACAGCTCATAAAGCCAGCTCTTGTTCTGATTTACAATTGATAAAGCAAAGTCAATGCTGTCCTCATTATGGAATTTGCCATTGCTTCCAAATGTTTTGGTTTTTGAAGAAAATCAAATTTGGAGAAGGTAAAATTGAGGCTTTAGGTTACTATTCCATAGTAATTAAAAAATAGAAAGATTTATAAACAAGTGTAAATTTCAGACTAGTAGTAATTAAAATGGGAATATCATACAGAACATTAATGACAGGAATGCTGATTGGCGCTTTAGCAGTAGTTGGAGCTCAACAAATAACTATACCAGGTAGTGTTAGTACTTCATCTAGCGTTGGTACAAAATGCACACCTGAAAGAGTTAGAAAATCTCTTGAATCTGAAGAGACACGTAAAGGCAGAGTTAGGATGTCTTTCTGGCCTGAAAAGCAAGCTGGAATTGAAGCAGTAATTAGTGCTGATACTAATCATGCTTTTTCGTATAACGGATGCAAGCCACCAACAGCTGTTTTATATCAAGATGGTGTTCCTATAGGGTCAATGAATCTTAGAGATGGAACTGAAACTTCTAGTGTATATGCAAAATCTGTCAGAGTAGATGGGCAAGGACAGCATACTTATCATGTGGAAGTTACCCATCCTTATGGTATTGTCAAAAAAAGTGAACCAAAGCAACTGTACTTTACTGGCCAGGTAAAGGACACTCCACCAAATGTTCAATTAGAAATCATAGGTAATAGATTAAAGTTGATACATGCACCAACCTTTGGTGCGCATGACTATGTTGTAACAGTTATCGATTATGGCGGTAATAAAGTAACTAAGGAAAAAAAACTAGTAGCGTACTTAGAGGCTACACGACTTTTAGAGGTTAGTAAATGACATATTATACTGTTATTGGAAGAAGGCAATTTTTGAGGAATGTCGGAATTGGCGCAATGCTGCTTAGAGCGCCTCCTATAGTCCATGCGCTTGCAGCACAAAATGTCTCAAATGAATTCATAAGTCTTGACGATAAAATTGAAAAGTGCAATCAAGAATCTAGAAGCAGAGGCGTGGGTGCAGTTTGTTCAGGCGAATATTTTTCAAGAGATTCAAGCAGTCAGGCATTCTATGATAGGGCAAAAGGCCGTGTTACATTGAAAACAGACACGAAAACTGCACTTGGAAAAAGAGGATACTTCAAGCTTATAGATACAAACAAGGACGGCATTCCTGATTTATATGTTGTGCCTGGCGCTTTTGGCGGTGAGCAAGAGCGAAGAATAGACAATGTGCTTGGATACAGTCCTCAATATTTAAGGAATCTTTTCCAAACAGGCATGAGGGAAATTGTTGATTATAAAATTAAACTATTAAAGGTATTTGGAACAATACCAACTTATATTCCGGATCCTAAAAAACCATAGGCATTTGTTAATTTTAAAAAAATTCAAACATAATAATATTTCCCGCTTTCCTTTTGCTCCCTATCCAGTCTTGAATCCAGTTTATTCAACTTCAGATAGATAATTAAGCCATCAACTCAACCTTAAAAGACTTTGAATCCAACGCCTCAATTTTGACTTTCTTTCCGATTTTTGCGCCAAAATCCTGCAGTCTGTCCGGCAAAGTCAAGCCCATGGAATTTCCTATCTTTATTATTTTTCTCTCGGCGTCAATAATCTGGTGCAATTGCTTTAGCTTAACGTAATTATCTGCCTGCTCTTTTGTTAAAGTAATGAAGCCGCAGTTAGGGCAAACCATTGCTTCTGTTTTAAAATGATCAAACTTAGCTGTTTTTTCCTCTAAAATTTCTCCGCAATCACACCTTATCTTCCTTTCTTTGGCCATGCTGTTTTCACCTCAATGAAATCGTTGTGGTATCTTACAATTACGGTATAAGTGATATTTTCTTTTCCATAATATCTTTTAAAGCAAATCTTATTCGGCGATTCGCATTTCTTGTCAAATATTTTTCCTGTCCTTGCTGTTTCTTCTATCTTATCCAAATCAAGATTCCAATACTCTTTTCTGTCAAAAACATGCGGATCAAATGTGATTTCTGCCTTTTTTCTGTCTAGCCTATTCATTAATGCTTCAATCCACATTTATTCATCCTCTTTTGTTATAACAATAATTATAACTTATATTTAAACTTTTTGATATGGGTAAATAACGATAAATTATTGGAAAGCAAAGGAATGACCTGAACTTTAAACTGGATAGTAGTTTGTATCAAGCTGATCCAGCACCAAATAAAAGTCAATAACCCTTATTAAATCAGAGAATTGGTATTGCATCTCACGAACTATATTTTTGAATTCCGTTACACTTTCGACGATAATTTCGCATTCAATATCCGATCTTCCCAGCGACTTCGTCTTGTAAATTATATTCGGATTAATGCGAAAATAATATTCCAACTTTCGTTCTTTTTCTTCAGACGGATTTTGAAAATTGATAAACACTTTGTAATGAAGGTAGCCGAGCATTTGTGTCGCTATCAAAGTCGTATAGCCAAGCAGCACTTTTTTGTTTTTCAAATTTTTAATAGCATTTTTTATTGAGCTTATTGATTTTCCAAGTTGCTTGGCTATTTTTGTTAAAGGAATTCTTCCATCCCAGCCAAGAATGGTAAGAACCTTATTTTCAACCGGCGATAGTTTAATATCTGCCAACTCCCTACCCATGAATACTTCTTTATCTTCCTGCTTTTTGTCAGCTAGAAATCCATATTTGTATCTGGTATGAGTTGTAATCACGGAAAAATTAGTGTCTTTTATGTATTTGTTAAATTTCCACTTTATGTCTCTTATGTTGTTGTCCGTTTCAATTATATCTTTTGTTAGGAATAAAACAGCCAAATCATACTTTCCATGGAGTTTTAGTACTGATATGACCTTTGGAAGTTTTAGCATGTAATTTACTATGTATTTTTCCTTTTCTTCTGTTGTATTTTGAAGCTTCATATCAATTCGATAAAAAGTATAGCCCATTCTGTGAACACCAATTAAAGCAAAATATTGCCGAATTATTCCAATTTTTTCCAGATTGCTAATTCTTTCCTTGACTGACTGCTTTGAAAGCCTTACCTTCTTTCCAATTTCAGAATACGTTGCCCTTCCATTCAAATCTAATTCGTAGAGGATTTTTCTGTCTGTTTTGTCTATTGTTATGGGTTCTTTTGACTCATTGAGACTTATTTTGTCATTATGTTTCATAATATATCACAAATATAAGTCATTATTTAAGTATTTTACTATTAATATTAAATTTTGCTTAACTTTTTGATAAAAATTATTAATATTTTATCATTTTATTCTTTTTTATTGGAGTAAATTCTATATACATAATGTTTGTTACTACTAAATTAATATAATCTGGTAAAAATAAAATGACTGAAGTTCCAATCGCAAATCTATGCGAATAAAATGAAAAATCAGCAATAGATATTAGATTAGAGGAAATTACAAATGCAAGAATCCCACATATTGTCAGAGGAAGAAATAGTCTACTCAAT
>JACPTD010000112.1 GCA_016192955.1 Candidatus Woesearchaeota archaeon
CTCTGTGAGATTATGTGAAAATCAAGGAAAATAAACATAAAATCTCATAAAAATAGAGACCATAACGCCCAAAAAATTCTGAAAACATACAAAGGCACGAAGAAAGTTTAATAAACAAGGTTATTCAAAGCTCTCTATAATCATGTATAAAAACTTGTGTCCTTTACTATAATCGAATTTGTAAAATGAAAGCAATGCCCAAAACAGAAGAGGAATGGAAAAAAAGGTTAAGCTCTGAGCAGTACCATGTCCTGCGGGAAAAAGGAACAGAGATTCCATTCACAGGCAAATTGCTCAATAACAAGGAAAATGGCGTGTACACCTGCTCGGGATGCGGCTCTGAATTGTTTTCCTCAGACACAAAGTTTGACTCTGGAACTGGCTGGCCAAGCTTTGACAAGCCAGAAAATCTGGAAAATGTTGAATTAAAAAAGGATTTTTTGCATGAAATGGTAAGGACAGAAGTTTTGTGCAGGAAATGCGGCGGGCATCTTGGCCACGTCTTTGATGATGGCCCCACAGAAACAGGCAAAAGATTCTGCATCAACTCCTGCGCTTTGGAGTTTAAGAGAAAATAGACTACTCTTTTGAATAGTACTCAATCTTCAAAACAAACCTATAGACTATATATGGGGAAACAAAGGAAATTGCATAAACCAAAGCCACAACTATAGAGTTATGCACATTTGCTAAATTCAGGGTTTTAGCCAGATTGTTTGATATATTTGATATGACAAAAGCATTTATCAACGCAATTAAAGGGATCAAAACAGCCAAAAATAAGTGATGTTTTTTCTCCAGGTGCTCTATGCTTCTTATTGCAAGCTCGAACAGCAGGCCAAAAACAATGCCCAATATAATAACTACAAAATAAAGGAATGCGCCATTCAACGCCATCAGGATAGGCATCAATGCAACTGAAATCGCAAAATTTGCAGTTATTATGACCGCGAGCAAAATCCAGTACACTCTTTTTTCAAGAAATAAATCTTCTTTTGCTTTGCTCTGCTTCACATCTTTAATGATGCCTATTGTTTTAATGATGTCTTTTTTGCCCCATCCTCTTTTTTCAAGCCTGTTGACCAAGTTGCGCATTAATGCTCTTCCTCTTCCTCGTTAATGGTTTTCTTGACAAAAGCAACAAAATTCCTCGTTTTTTCATAGTATTCCTTTAGCGTGTCAATGTCAACGCTGACAACTTCGCCTTTGTCAATTGTCGCAATCATTGTGACATGCCTCCTGAACTCTTCCCTCTTTGTGTACTCTGCCTTGCTTAATTTCCTGAGCCTTAGGTAAAAATTGATATACTCGATTAGCTCTATGTTGTCGCTGAATGTTTTTCTGAGCAAATCGCACCTTAATCCCGCATTTTCCGGAATGCTTGTCACGAGCTTTTTATCCTTAGAGTATTTGAGCAATGCCTCCAGGCCAAAGCCAATGCAATTTATAAGCCTGTCAATCACATGCTTGATGACATCAACAGTTCTTGTGTATTTCAGGCTTACCCAGAATAAGTGGTCAACCCTTTTCAATTCCTGAACTGCCTTGTCAAACGATTCTTCCATTTCGACTTACAATAGAATTATTTGCTTTGTAGCTTTAATATCGCCTCTGCCAAGTTTCCGCTGCTCTCCTCCAATGCCCCCAAGGCTTCCCCTCTCGTGCAGCTTGTCTGCCCAATCACTGTTTCAATGTCATTCTCACTTATGCCAGTCTCATTTTTATCCACTTCTTCTATATCGCCAACAACCTGTATGGTTTCCTGCCCCATCATATTTACCTTGCTTACATGCGGGTTTTTTATGACCAAATCCTTGTCAGCTGTTTTTATTATGACAACTTTTGCATCAATCTCCTCCTGCTTTATGCCCAGCCTTTTCATGGCTTTTTGCATTTCTCTCGGATTCATTCCCGGAAACATGAGTTCACCTTATTCCAAGCAGCCTGTTGCCGTAAGAGTAAAGAAACAGCATAATTATGTTAACAACAACACAAAGCACGATTATATGCCCGGGCTTAAACTTGATTTTGCTCTTGTACTCGTCAAAATACCTGACCAGGCCCCCCATTCCGGAAGGCATTGAAATTTTGTCTTGTGCCATTTTAAAATACCAAACTTAAAATGCAGGGCTTGAATAAGCCGCCTTTTGTCAGGCCCTTAGTGTGATTATGCTTAACCACGATAGCCTGCCTTAGCATTAAACTAAGCGTCCCTTAAGTCGGACTTGCACCAGCCAGGGCTCACCGTTTCACCCGTGCTTGCAAAAACGTCAGTTGGTTAGCTTAATTCTCTCGCGAGAATCTTCGCAAACATCATCCTTAGTTGAAGCGGTCTCGTTTCTGAGTGGTTGCCCCCTATTGCCAGGGCTCACTTCCGTGAGTGGCTATGCGCTTTAGGCGCAGTGGGCGGACTTTCCTCAGCATTAACACTTAATGCCGAAGCTAAGTACAAACCCTGCTCCTGATAAGTAGAGAAACTGCGTATATAAAATTATCTGTTTTTCCTGTTTATAATGGCTTCCTTAAGCTGCCTTATCTCATCCAGCTGCTGAAGCAATATGCCCTCTTTTATATCCTCTCCAATGGCCAGCAGAATTATGAATATGACCATCAATAGCCACAAAAAGACTGTCTGCAAAAACCCCCATGTCACCTTGTACCCTTCCAGGATAAAAACCTTGTTGATAAAAAAATAGCCTATTATAAGGAGAAGAAATCCTACAATCAAGAGCAGCTTCTCAAAGATGCTCGTACGCCTCTTTTTTTCCATCATCGTCAGTTGTTGGCTAATTTGAATGCTATGTTTAAATATTTTTCTTTTTACTGTACTTTCGTGTTTTTGAAAATCATTAAGTAGTAGGTATTTCATAGAATTCTTGGTGAACAACTATGAAAGAAAACCTACTACAATACCCGACTAAATGGAGCAACTTATTAAATCTTTTCAAGCAGTGCTTTACAAAGCCACAATATAACAACTTTAGCCAAGCAACTACTTGCATGGCTGTAAGCCAGCATTCAACAATAAGCAGGTGGTGCAATCCCTTTGACAAGAAATATCAAAGCAGCTTAAATGACTTCTTTACAATCTCGCCTTGGCAAGATGATTTAGTGCATACAAAGCTAAGCAGACTAACAATAAATAGTTTTAAGGGCTTACCGCAAAATAAATTCTACAAATTGGTTTTATTGGAATAATGGGAGAATGCAATTTCCAATTCCAGCCTCTTTAAAAAATTTTTATGGAAGGGATATTAGACTTGCAGCAATAATGTTTGAAAGGCGCACATTAGATATAATGGTTGAATGCCTAAGGAGAGGACTCGATTATGAAACTTCAGGAAGAAATTCTTTATTTCAAATTGAAAGGAATCCATTATTGTATTATTATAAAGAATGATTATTTTATTAATTTTTTTATCATTTCCATTACCTTCCTTCCTTCAACCTTGCCTCGGTATTTAGCCATTACCAGCCCCATATAAGCGCTGATATTGAGGTTTGGCTTTTCATTAATCACTTTCTTGATTTCTTTTTCCAAGTCTTTCTCAGAAACAGCTTCAAATTCCTTCAACTCTATTTTTTCATTCCTTATTTTTTTTATTAATAATTCAATAATAGCCTCTTTGGTTATTCTGCCTTCGTTAAAGTAAGAAAGAATTTCTTCAAAGTCGCTATTCTTTAGTTTTGAAGGGTCAAGGTTAAACCTTGCCCTGATTTCTTTTGGAATAGTTGCCAATGCATTGGCGATTATTGACGGCTCTATATCAAATTTGTTGGCCAGTGATGCAAAAAATTCATTATCAACTAATTCTCTCGCTAATTCTTTTGTTATTTCATATTTTTTCCCAAATTCCTCAACCTTTTCA
Source organism: Candidatus Woesearchaeota archaeon (assembly GCA_016192955.1). Lineage (GTDB taxonomy): Archaea > Nanobdellota > Nanobdellia > Woesearchaeales > GW2011-AR4. Next base: position 3,870 of record JACPTD010000112.1, read on the forward strand.
GCCAGTAATTTTGGCAGTGAGCTTTTCAATTCTTCAATATGGCTTTTATCCACCCTAACCGGCAATACATCTGTTTCCGGATAAAGCCTTGCTGCGCCAGGCAACGGCCTCAAAAATGATGTTGTGAAGTCTGGCTCTGCTTTCCTTACTTCCTTGCTTATTTTTTTTCCATGGTTTATTGCATCAAGCTGCCTCTTTACCTCATATTCTACCACTTTGGGAATGCTTCTCAAGTCCTGGAACCCTTTTATTTCGGTTCTTGCGCCTTTCTCTATCGAGATGTTAACATCCTGCCTTATCGTGCCTAAGCCGCGCTTGACGCCTTCAACGCTTCTTAAAATCATCCCTATATGGCTAGCAACTTCTTTTGCGTGCTCGGGGCTTTTTATGCTTGAGCCGGTTGCTATCTCTATCAATGGAATGCCAAGCCTGTCAAGCCTGTATTTTACAAAATCTTTGCCGTCTTCTATTTTCTGTGCGGCTTCCTCTTCTAAGCAAATAGTAGGAATGCTGATTTTTCCATGAGGGGTTTCTATAAAGCCATCCATCGCAACCAATGCGGTTCTCTGAAAGCCGGATACATTGCTGCCGTCAACAACAGTTTTCCTCATGACTTGTATTTCGTCAACTATTTTTGCGTTTAGCAATAAGGCAATTTTAAACACAATCGTTAGTGCTTCTTCGCTAATAGGATTAGGTGGGGATTCGTCAAGCTCTATTAAACATGTATTTTCACTATGCCCTTCATACAGGAAATATTTACTCTTTTCAGTTTCAAATTTAGCTGCGATATCTATCTCTCCTGTCTCTCCTACTACACCTCTCAAATGTCTTGTAATTTGATAATTTGGTTGTCCTTCAACATTTATAGTTGGACATCTACAAAAGAGCTTATAAGAACCCATTTGTTGGTGTATCTCTAACCCACAGCGAAATCCAATTTTTCCATAGTCTATTCCAAATTCTGATGCCATTTTGGTAATAATACTAGTTCTTTTTCTTTGCTTTTTATTATTTTCGAAAAAAATAAAGCTAAAATGCCGCTACAAAATAATGGTTCTCCTTTGCATGTGTATTTAGGCTTTATATCAAATATTTGTTCAAACTTACTAATTATTTCATGAGGGTTTAAGTTAAAAGACTCTATATAATTTTGTGATGTAGTGATACATCCATTCCTTAACCTAACAAATCTTGCTATATCTAAAATATCTGTATTAAAATATAGGGGCATCCTGACAGAATTAGTAGAACCTTTACCCATTTTCCATCTGTATTTTGATAATACTTTAAATAAAGCAATTTTTGAGATTTTCTTTGAATTTAATTTTTGTAAAATCTCATCAAATTTTCTATTGTTTTTTCCTCTATATTTTAATTTATACTCCTTCACTAAATCTTTGCCATTTACAACCATTGCAGTACTTGAACTAAATATTTTTTCATAGTTAATAATTTTATTTTTTAAAGCATAGCCATTGATATTAACTATATTATTTTTGTAAAAGTCATTCATTTCTAAATGCTTTAATAACCATAATTTCTTTCTTGGGTGAGAAAATCCTATTTCAGAACAAAATTTCTTGAAAAAATTACTATTGATATTCGCTCTATAAAATTTGTTTTCTCTCAATATTCTTTCACTATATTTGAACATTATTCCTCTTCTTTCCAAAAAATCCTTAAAAGCTTCAATTAATTTTTTACTCCCCATTTCTAAAGATATTTTTCTACTTTTTCTAGCAACCATACCATCACCATCAAGCACACCTAACCAGAAGTATCTTTCTAGACTTGTATTGACATAAAAGCTGGGAATATTTATAGAAAATGATTTTTCTCCTGGGGTAAGCTTAAAGTAGTTTTTGAATATGTCAGCTAATTTTTCTGACCTAAAACTTAATACATACCTATTTCCTCTTTTTCTTAACTTAGGTAAATTCTTCTGTAAAGTAATCTCTATAATAGATTTGATTTTATTCATAAATCTGAAAGAATATCCTAATTCTTCCTTTATGGATGTTCCATTAGAGAATTCAAACCTTACATTTCTTCCATCTTTATAATAACAACCATCAGCTACAAAATAGCCATATAAATATGCAAACTTGGGACTATTTATTAAACTTAAACTTTCTATTTTTTGATAATTATTTAAATTCATTTTAAATCACCGAGTTTTATTTGGTTGAGACTGCGTAAAAGGATTTGGATATAGTCAAAGGACTTAATTTGGCAGTCGAAACATTGTTTAAGGTGATTTGAATGAAGCATATCAAAAAATAAGTAGAATTAGTTTATAAATGTCACGTGAGCATGTCCAGTGGTAGAGTTAATTTGGTCTAAAGAATCCTTATAATCTCTCTTAAGCCCTTTTCCCCTTTAAATTCATCAAAAAATCTAATTTTGTAGTATCTAATCTTCTTTTGTTATTATTATGAGCAGCATGTTTGTAATACTCATCAGAGGGTATCAACCAATATTCATCTTCTTCTATTAAGTAACAGCATATAAAATAAGTATCTCTTGGTTTGAAATCCTTAACATCAAAGACTCTTCCGCCTCCTCTTGCTATCCTGCTTTTTACTTGTATCTCTACGTATTTTCCTTTTGGGCTTCTAACTATAATATTTATTCCAGAAGTATCTGCCACAGGTATATAAACATCAAAATTGTATTTCAATAATTTGCTTATTATTAAAAATTCTACACTTGTGCCTTTTCTTTTAGTACTATCAGTTATTTCCATTTTATTTGATTATTTTCTTTTTTTTATCATCTCAAACTCTGCCGCAATGTCAACATCGCCGGTTTCGCCTGCCACTGCCCTAAGCCTTCTCTCAATCTTTATATCGGGCTCTTTGCCAGAGTTTAAAGTAGGGCAATTACAAAATAGTTTTCTTCCTTCAAGCTGCTGGTGGATTTCTAAGCCGCACTTAAAGCCGAGCTGTTGATAATTGATTTGCATTTTATGAGTTCAATATTGGTTTTTGTTATGTTTTTATGGATGTGAAGTTAATGTTGATTTATGATGTATTTATTACTTTCTTAACGCATTGATTTTAAAATTATTTTAAAAAGACAAATATTATTCCCTCTCCCAGACAACAACATTGTTTTTTGCTACCTTTTTAATCCTGTGCAATGGGACGTGTGTTTTGTATATATTGTCCAATATCATAAAAGAGCCTTCAAGCTTTTTAATCTTTGTGTAAGGAATCTGGATTAATTTGTTTAGAATTCTGTCAAGGTAAAAGATTGAATATTCTTTTGAATTTTCTCTCTTGTCCCACTTGATTTTGTTTAATAATTGATGTTATATTTTAGTTTATGAACAATGCAATTTATAAACTTTAGCCATATCGATTGTGCAAGAGCCGCCAAAAAAACAAAAAAGATAAATAACATGGTTAAAACATTATAAAAATGGCAAAAATACATTGGATTATTTACATCGCAGTCGGGCTGCTTGTCTCGGTTCTGTCAAAAAGGCTTAACTACGATAAATTGATTTTTTTCTTTTATGCGGGCTTGGCTTTCATCCTGGTCGGGGTTGTAAAGCTGGTTTACAGCCTCAGAAAAAAAGATGAGAGAAGGCAGACCGCTCAAAATAAGCGTCAAAGCGCGTTTGGCAGGCAGCAGAATAATCTTCAGCAAAAGGCTGTGCATCATCTCAAGCGCTGCCCGCGATGCGGAAACATTGCAAGGATTAATGACAGGTTCTGCAATAAATGCGGCTCAAGGTTTTAGCAAAAATTATATAAACAATCAACAACTAATCTTCTTAAAATGGGTGGCTTGTTCAAGGATATTCTGGGAAGCTCTGAAAGCCTGTTCAAGAATGAAAGCGATGTTCCCTTAGATTTCTCTTTTGTGCCAAAGCCTATCCTTTACAGGGAAAAGGAGCAAAGAGCAATCGCAGCCTGCATAAAGCCAATGTTTCAGGATAAAAGCGGCAGAAACATATTTATTTACGGGCAGCCAGGAGTTGGAAAAACCGCAGCATGCAGGCATCTTTTGAGAGAGATAGAGGACGAGACAGAGGAAATCGTTCCAATATACATAAACTGCTGGAAGCACAACACAACCTACAAGATAGTGCTTGAAGTCTGCGATTTTATGGGCTTCAAGTTTGTCCAAAACAAGAAGACTGAAGAGCTTTTCAGGTGGATCAGGCAAACCCTCAACAAAAAAGCGGTTGTTTTCGTGCTTGACGAGGCAGACAAGCTCGAGGACCTGGACTTCCTTTACATGCTGCTTGAGGACATAGCAAGAAAATCAATAGTGCTGATAACAAACTACAGGGACTGGATAAATGAAATTGAGGAAAGAATCAAATCAAGGCTTATGCCCGAAGTAATAGAATTCAAGCCTTATGACCACAATGAAACCAAAGGCATACTCAAGCAAAGGATGGAGTATGCGTTCCAGCCCAATGTTTGGGGTAATGACGCATTTGAATTGATAGCAAAAAAGGCTTTTGAAATGCAGGACATAAGGGCAGGCTTGTACTTGATGAAGCAGGCTGGATTGATTGCAGAGGACAAGTCATCAAGAAAAATAATAATTGAGCATGCACAGCTTGCATTGGAAAAAATAAAGGATTTCAGCATAAAAAGCCCGAGCGAGTTGGCAGAGGATGAGCAGCTAATCCTGGGACTGGTTAAAAACAATTCTGGGAAAAAAATAGGGGATCTCTTCAGGCTCTACCAGCAAAACGGCGGCAAGCTTGTCTATAAGTCATTCCAGAGGAAGATTGACAAATTGCAGAAGAGCAAGTTTATTCTGGTTGAGAAAACTGCCGGCGGAGACGAAGGCAACACAACTATCATAAAAAGCAATGCAGAGAAGAAGCTGACTGAATTTTAGATAGTTTATTAATAATTCTTAACAGCCTTGCATCTATTCTCAACGCATTTTATTGTTACATTAACACATCTATAGAATTTTTTGCATCATACTTTTGGCCAAATTTTTTCCAGATTACTTTGCCATTCATCGAGGTATTTCTTGTTGATAGCATCTTGAACTCCTTCATTCGCGCAAGTGCATGGACCTCCACTAGTCTCTACACAATCTGAATCAATTGAACAGGCTTTCCATTCATCAGGTATAGGCCTAAAAAATTTTAAATTCCTATCCAAAAACCCAATTGTCTTCTTCCACGCGTCCATTGTCTCGTTAGGCGCGTAATTTGCACCGCTTGGGTTTGCAAACGCATGCCCGACATTTGGATAAATATGGATTTCATTCTCTATGCCTAATTGCTTCAAAGCAGCCTCAAACTTCTTTACACTCTCTACTGGTATTGAAGTGTCTTTTTCTCCAAAAATCCCGAGCACCGGCCATTTTATGGCAGAAAGCTTTGCAGGATCTGCTTCAAGATTTCCATAATAAATAACAGTTGCTGCTAATAGCTCATTTAATGACAACTGCAAAGACATTTGGCCGCCAAAGCACCACCCCATTGAGGCAATTTTATTGTCATCAACATTACTTTGCTTTTTTAAATATTCAACAGCAGCCTTCATGTTTTGAATTGCTCCAGTGTTGTTGCTTCTTATAGCGCTTGTCAATTGCCTTGCTTCATCAGGAGTTTTTGCAACCTTTCCAAACAAATCAACTGCCAAGACAACATAGCCTTCTGCTGCCAGGCTTCTTGCCATCTCTTTTATGTTGTCGTTTAGGCCCCACCATTCGTGTATCATGACAACCGCTGGATAAATGCCTTCTTTCTTAGGCTTTGCAAGAAATCCCTTTGAATTTCCAAAGTAGCCGGCATCCTCTGTTGTAATTCCAGAAGTATCGCTATTCTTGAGGACATCAACATTTTTTATTTGATTGGGAGCAGCTTGCTCAACAATATGCTCTTGCTGCGCGCATGAAACTAGCAAAAACAAGGAAATGACCAGGATAAGATATTTCCACCCCATTTTTCTTAATGAAGAATATCAAAGCTTTTAAAGTTTTCTGGTTCCTTGTGCTTTACTTGAACCCCTGTAACTCTTGCAATCCCTGGGCCTTTTTTTATGAAATCAACCAGCTCTTTTAATTTATCCTCATTTCCCTGAGCGACAACTTCAACATCGCCATTTTCAAGATTTTTGGCATAACCCTTTAACCCAAATTCATTGGCTTTGTTTCTGACATTGGCTCTAAAGAAAACTCCCTGCACTCTGCCGGAAACAATAATATGCATGCATTTCATAAATGATGGTTATTTTTGAGTTTTATATATTTTATCATTTATTTTCCATATCGCAAATAACCACTGGACACTGGACATGCTTGGCTGAAATATTTAAACAAAAGAATTCTCAAGATATAATGGCAGGAAAAGAAGAAAGGGTTTAAGCCCTCTTTTCACCCCCATTTTTCCTGCTTTTAAAAAATTCAAGGTGACAAGAATGAGATGTTCAATGTGCGGAGCTTCGATTAAGCCATGGTTTGAAGTAGGTTATCAATGCTACAATCCGCTACCAAGAAGCATGAAAATTCCAGAGCCTATCGTGGCAAAGAATTTCATGCAAAATATGGGTATTGATGGTTGGAGGTAAAAAAAAGAAAAAAGCGATAGGAAAATCCGGTATTCCAGGAAATTCAGACCCTCAACAATAAAATAAGCTTAACTGATATTTAAACTTTATGCCGCGGTAGGAAAATCTGGAAAACCGGGAGCTTCAGACCCTCCTGTCCGAAAGGACTTCTGGGTTCAAACCTCGGAAAGGGTTAATCCTTCTGGGTGAAAATCCCAGCCGCGGCGGATTATAAAATAACAAAGGTGAGCAAAAATGGAATTAAGCAATGAATTCATAGAGGATTTGTTTTATCAGCAAATCAGGGAATTGACAATAAGGACGAGCAAGCAGCTTAGAAGCTTTGACGTACAATGTAGCGGAATAAAAATCAAGTAAGAGGTTGCAGACATGAAAGAAGAAGAAAAAGATGAAGAAGACTTTTACAGCGAAAAGATATTAGAGGAGTCAGTTGAAGACGATGAAATAAATGCTGAAGAAGAAGGCTTTATGATTGGGTATTTGGGATAGATTTTACAATCTGTTCCTTTAGAGCAAGTTTTTGTAATTGCATGGCATAGGCATTGTATAGACGGAGATGTTTAAAGATCGGCTTAGAAATTTAAAATGCTAAATCTCTTTCAAAATTATAGAAGTTTGCGTCTTATCCACTCCATCAATATTTCTTAGTCTTTCTGTAACAATATTATTTAGATCAGCAATGTCTTTTGCTAAAAGCTTGACCAAAATATCGGAGCCGCCAGTCAGAATATAAACTTCATAAACTCCCTCAACATTTTTCAGCTGCTTTGCAACCTCTGTTTGATTGATTTTTTTGCCGGGAACATTATAGTTAATAGTAATTCCTACATAAGCTGGAACTGGCCTTCCAAGGAGATTATGGTCTAAATTAAGTGTGTAGTTAATTATGACTCCTGTTTTAACAAGCTTCTTGATGCGGTTGTGTATTGTTGTTATTGGTATGTTAAGCTTCTTGCTCATTTGGCTTGTAGTCTGCCTGCTGTCTCTTACCAATTCTTCTATGATTTTCCTGTCCTTAGCATCGACCATCACCATATTATCGAGGAGAACTATTTAAATTTTTCTATTTAGCCATGATTTTATGGAATAATTTTCCATATTTTAATTAAATTTAGGATTTTTTGGAATAGTTTTTCATAAATTTTGGAATAAATTAATATATAAGATCACCTTAACCAAAAAATAGTTGTTATTTAGAAGTGAAAAATAATTTGGGTAAAAAATGACAGAAGGCTTGGAAGACAAATTAGGAATAGAGAGGTTAGTTACAAAGTTATTTGATGACACATTCAATTATTTGATAGCTAGATTAAGAGAGGTTTATATGAATATGGATACTCCAGCAAAAAAAACGCTATTGGCGCAATTAAGCGAAGCGGGCGGAATTGAGTTTCCTACAATGGGAACAACTAAAGCACCAGACCATCCTTACAATCCTCAAACGGCAATAAAGACAAGAATAAAAGAAAATCTATCTAGACGTGGTTTGGCTATGCAACTTGGTTATACAAAATCAGATAGAATTCATTATGTTGAAAATGTTATTGGTTCTTTTGAAAATGTATATAGAAAACCCAGTCCTAAGTCAAAGAATGAAGTAGTAAAGAGATATTTGGGATGGCTAAAAGAGCACGGATATAATCCATTTAACTTGGCGTAATTAAAAATGGCAGAAAGAATTGAAGCTAAGGTATCAACAACCCACTTTGAAATGCCAATTCAGCAGAGCAAAGGGCATTTTACGCACAAAGGTATAGAAGATGTATAGTAAAAGACATAAAAAATTGAGCAAAGTTTATGTATAAGTTCTTACACGGAATTTCTTGGTGATGCAAATGCTATTAAAAGAAATTTCTGTAAATGGATTAGAAACAAAATACAAAAAGGAAAAAGAGCTTTTGAGCGGCTTAGAATCTTATTGGAGTAAAAATCCTTTTAAGCATAATATGCCCAATTATTTAAGTCCGTGACTATAGTTCAAAGTATCAGAACCTATATCAAAAAAATTGGCTGGCCAGTTGTTGGAAATATGGAAGGTGCCAACCCTTCTCGCCAATTTGGTCCGTTTAATGAAGTGTATCATGTAGTGCGTGATACTGGTTATACTATTTGTCTATTTAGAACCTTGGGTAGTTTCGTAACAGAAAGTGATGGTGAGAGAATGATACCCCCTTTATAGGACTGGTCGAGATGCGGTTACAATGGTAGTGTATTCGCCTAGTGAAGCGCAATCACATGCTTTACTCGAAGAAATTCTTCACAAAGGAGAGGATTATTTAACGTCAACTCCAATTATATCTCCGAACTAGTGTTTCTTTTTTAAATAAATTGTGATTTTCCAACCGAAAAATTTATATATCACATAAGTACTTAAGTACATATGGTACTAAAAGTGGTACTTGAAAATGAATTGGAAAATAATTTTAGGGAAGCTGCAATGAAGAAATACGGCTATGCAAAAGGCTCCTTGAAGAAAGCCACAAAAGAAGCTTTGGTTAATTGGATAATGCAACAGTCAGACAAAATGCCAAAAGTGCAGGACCCGTTCAAATTAGTGGATGGCATGATGAGCCACTTAAGGGGCAAAAAGACTTCTGTTGAATTGCAGCATGAGGCAACAAAATTATGGGCAAAGAAGTATTTATAGACGCCAATGTTTTTTTGGAAATTTTTCTTAAAGACTCGAAATCGGAAGAATGCAAAGTTTTTCTAAATTCACTGCAGGAACAAAACAGGCAAGCGCTAACGACTGATTTTATAATGTACAGTTGCATTCTGCAAGTCCAAAATAAACTCAAAAGCGCAAATTTTATCAAAAATGCAGTAATATTTTTCAACAGTTATTCAAATCTTAAAATCATAAGGCCTGCAATTGATGACGTTTTTGATGCAATTGGAATCATTGAAAAAGAAAAATTAGATTTTGACGACAGTCTGGTTGTGGCATGCATGAGAAACTATGGAATAAATGACCTTGCTTCTCTTGACAGGCATTTTGATAAGGTAAAAAATATTGAAAGGATTAAACTATAACGGTCAATACAAAAACACTCTTTATAAAATATCCTAGATACTGCTAATTATTTCCTACCTAAGTTTTTCAAATTCATGTGTTTCCTTATTCTTTTTCACATTATCATACTCAAATATCTTCCCATGCATCGTTATATAAACACCTTTCGGCAAAGTCTGGGCAAATGCAATCGCGCAGCCAAGATTGAAATGCGCATCTGACAAATTTTAATACAAAAACCCATTTTCATCGCTTCTTTCAGTTATCTCTCCAGCATAATTTGTCAGCATCATTTCCTTCACTTCTTCAATATTCTTGGCTTGAGGCAGAACCCATCCAAGTTTGATGTAAGCTGTTTCTGGAAGCATGTCCTCTGCAAAGATGCAGTTTAATCCTATCGAAAGCTTCCTCAGATTGGTATAGACAAAAGGATGCACTCTTCCATAGATTGTTTGGGAAGTAATCACGACAGGAATCCCATTATCAACCAATTCTTTTATTTTTTTTACTATTGAATGTTTCGGGTTTAATGTTGAAACATGTCCCAAGCCTGTTGCAGCAATCACAATACCCATGTATTTTTCCTTCCTGTAGTAATCAAGGGTTTCAGGAGCCATTCCGGGATAAACATACAGCAAAGCTGTTTTATGCTCAAAATTGTCATCAACCACAGCTTTTTCATCATTTCTTTTCTTATAATTATCATTTAAAATTTCAATGTTTCCATTTTCATAAACTTTTGCAAGAGGCAATTCATTTATTGGGCGAAAAGCGTCTCTTCTGGAACTGTGCATTTTCCTGACCTTCACCCCGCGATTTAAAATGCAATAACTGTCATCGCTTGTTCCATGCATGCAAGTAACAACTGCAGCGCCGTCAAATTTTGAGGCTGCATGCACAGCGCACAGCAAATTGGAAAATGCATCCGAAGAGCCCCTGTCAATGCTTCTTTGGGCTGCTGTGAAAACAACTGGCTTGTTTATATTTCTCAGAAAAAATGACATTGCAGCTGTTGAAAAATGCAAAGTATCTGTTCCTTGTGTTGCAATAACACCATCAACTTTATCGTTATTAAGTTCTTTTGCAATACTTCTTGCCATAAGCTGCCAGTCTTCAGGAGCCATGTCCTCGCTCATAATGCCCATTACTTTTTCTGCTTTCAAATTAGCTGCATTTTTGAGCTCAGGAAGCATCTCAACAAAATCCTCTGCCGTATAGTCAGCATAAACCCCGCCTGTTCTGTAGTCAACCCTTGAAGAAATCGTGCCGCCGAATGAAAGAATGGAAACTGTTGGCAATCCTTTTTGATGCTTTAGCTTATGCCTTTCCTCTTTTTTCTTTTCATATTTTTGAATCACTTCGATTTTTCTTATTTTATTATTTTCAATCCCGATATTGTAGCCGTTGTCCAGCTTGATTATCGTGTGATCTCTCTCAAAGATATCCGGACGAGGCATTAGGATTCCCTCATAAACCCGCCCCTCTGTATGAACTTTGACAACATCGCCGTATTCTGGTTTCATGAAGAAAAATTTAGAATGAGTTTATTTAAAGGTTTTCATCAATATTAGGGAATTTTTTCAATTTTATTTATTTTTAATATTCTCATCATTGGAAATAATATAGCTATCGTTGATCCTAAAATTAAAATCGAAAAAACAATGAAAGTTTCCTTCAAGCCGATGCCTTTCTGCAAAAGAGATATAAGTATCGCCAATGAGAATCTAGATTTTTTAAGGTTTTTCAATTGGTCGAAAGTTATAGGGGAAGGCATAGATAAAAATTCAGATTTATTCTTTAAGCAAGCTTTGTGATAAACTCTCAATGGTGGTGGGATTCTAACAAATATAGACCATCTATAATCATAGATAATAGCAACGCTGTTTTTGGATTTTATTGGTTTCTTACATTTATCACAATTCATTTTTACCCCATATAACCTGGCTTTTCATCGAGCATCTGCTTTGCCCTTGCTGCTGTAAAATGCTCCTGCAATTCCTCGTATGCCTTTTCAACGTCTTTTGTAACGCTAGGCCTTACTTTCTCAAGCGCTTTCTCAAAATGCTTTTTGTAGATTTCCTTTGAGTTGATGTCTTCCCTCAAGGCAAGTATAGCCGCTTCCCTGCAAACAGCCTCTATATCTGCGCCAACATAGCCTTGCGTCTTGTCTGACAAATACCTCAGCATGTCTTCCCTTGATTTTATGTCGTCATTATCATCAGCTTCTGTTTCCATAGTTTCTGTTCCTTTTATAGTTTTAGCTGCAACCATCTTTTTTCTTTTCTCAGCCTCAAGCGCAATAGGCATTCCTTTTGTGTGGACTTTGAAGATTTCAAGCCTTGTGGCTTCATCAGGCACATTAGTCAAAATCATCCTGTCAAACCTTCCTGGCCTCAACAAGGCAGTATCAACAATATCCGGCCTGTTGGTTGCTGCAATGACAACAACATCATGCAGGTCTTCCAGGCCGTCAATCTCTGTCAGCAATTGGTTGACAACCCTTTCGCTTACATGGCTGTCACTGCTCATGCCTCTTCTTGGAGCTAATGCATCCACCTCATCAAAGAATATGATGCACGGGCTGACTTGCCTGGCTTTCTTGAAGACTTCCCTTACAGCTTTTTCGCTTTCTCCTACCCACTTAGAATTGTGCAAAATCAGTGGCAAGTTTCCGCCAACAAAAGAGTCATTCTCTGTTTCTAAATCATACATCCATTGGGCATCTGCCTTATCAATGCTTTTAACCCTAGTCCAGCTTAAATCGCCTTCAGCAATCATTTTTAGGGTTTTATAAATGTCAGAATCCCTAAATTCTTCAGTCATATATTTTTCTAAATAAATCATCATCCTTCTTAATCTCAATAATCCGCAACGTTTTCTTCCGGAAATAACTCCTTCAAAAAGGCCTTCTGGCATTTCCTTGCCATAATGCAAATCCAGTCTTGCCTTCGCTTCCCTAAGCAATCCGGAAACATCCGGAATGATGTATTTTGCATTGTAATATTTTCTTTCATCCACTTTCACATTCTGATTCATAACATATTCCAAAAACTTGCTCATTTCTTTCTTTCCAGAAATCGTAACCATATTCATGCCGTCTTTCCTTTGCCAATATTTTGCTTTAATTGACATTTGGCTTAGTAAATAAGTCATAGTTTGCGCGAAGTCTTCACTCATTGTTCCATATTCAATTTTTTGATTATCTATGTGTCCATCTCCTTTGTAGGCGCCTCTTAAAAATGCGCAAATAACATCTTTAGAGGATTTTGTAACAGCAGGAGGCACTTTTATAATGTAGCTTTTCTTCAAGGCGAGCTTCATTTCAAAAATATCCTCCAGAAATTTGATTAATGGGGTTGAATAAATGAAAAGTTTATCTTTATCCTGTTTAATGTCGTTTTCATCCGCAAAAATACTAAATAATTTCCTAATTGCTTTTCTATGCTCAAGATTCTCGTTACAAACGCAAACTTGATCCTTGGAGATATTGCCTTCTGCTGAAAACCAGCCTAAAAACTCAGCCAATTCTACTGATAATTTTTTTGGTAATTTTGTTGCTTTATGAGAAGAAAATATCTTTACATAATATGAATCTTTATCAGCTTTTACTAATCTCAAATGTTTGTATTTTGGCATGTTAAACTTAATCTCTTTATCAAAACTGATTAAAGATGACGGCTTTGCCACAAAATCATTTAATTGAAGATTTTCGGCTTTGACCCAATCAATCTTTCCATTTCTGTAAACAAAAAATGGCTGATTTTTTGAAACTTGTATGCGATTATTGTCGTCAAATTTAATTTTATAAGCATGATCTACATAAATCTTTGTTGCCCTGATTATCTTTGTCTTTGTTAATTTGCCTTCCTTATCTATTCCAACTGTGTAAAAATTCTCGTTTAAGCTTCTAACTTCAATTTTATCATTTTCCTTTTCTAACGTTGAATATGGTTTAATATTTTCAAAGAAATTTTCTATTACTCTGACTCCACAATAATCTGTAAATATTGGCGTGTCTTTTGACAAGCACAACAATTCAGGGCCTTTCACCAAAATAAAGTTTGCCTCGCTTTCGTTTGCAACAGCCTTTGCAAGCAATGTCTTTCCGGTTCCTGGCGCTCCAAAAAGCAGAATGCCTTTAGGCGGCCTTACGCCAAGCCTCTTGAACGATTCAGGATGCTTCAAGGGCCATTCAACTGCCTCTATCAGCTCCTGCTTGACATTTACCAAGCCTCCAATATCGCTCCACTTGATATTTGGAATTTCAACAAGCACCTCTCTTAACGCGCTCGGCCTTACAACCTTCAAAGACTCTTTAAAATCTGTTTGGGTTATAATAAGCCTTTCAAGCAGCTCTTTTGGCAATGGCTCATCCTCTTTCAGTTTTATGTCGGGCAACACCCTTCTTAGCACAATCATTGCAGCTTC
>JACPTD010000130.1 GCA_016192955.1 Candidatus Woesearchaeota archaeon
ATATAAGGAAAATAAAGAGTGCAGACGCAGCTATACTTTTCGGGTCTGTTCTGAGAAAGCACAAGGAAGCAAGGGATATAGATGTTGTTATAATCATAGAGCCAAAAAAGTTCAAAAAGGTGCAGAAAGAAATAGAGGAAATTAATGAAATGCACACAAAAAGGATGCACCCTATACATATGGCAAAAAGCGATTTAGCCAAAAATCTTAAAAAGGGCAATGAAGCCATGCTGAATGCCATTAAAGGCATAGTTGTTTTTGGTGAAGACACGATAATAAAAGAAATAATTGATTATTTGCCAAAATGAGCCATGCAAAAAACAAAGTGGAATGGTGCTTAAGGAAAGCGGAAAAGGAGGTAAAGGAGTCCGGTAATCATAGAGGGCTTGTAAAATCAAAGCCTGATTTAAAGCAGGCAAGGGGCTGCATAGAAAAGGCGCAGCATTACATAAAAGCAACTGAGTATTTAAAAAAGGGAGATTATTCAGATGTAAGTGCAACTACCATATTCTTTTCGCTGTATCATTCGCTCTTGGCAATAGCTGCAAAATTTGGCTATGAGTCAAGAAATCAAGAATGCACTTTTGCCCTGATCCATTATCTTATTGAAGAAGGAAAAATAGAGTTTGACAATGATTTGCTGAACAAAATAGCTTCTTTGGAGCCTAAGAGTAGCGAAGAAACAACCGTTGACATCAGGGAACGCTATCAGTACGGAACAGAATTCAAGATGGATGAGGAATTATACAATAACATGGTAAAGCTGGCTAAAGAGATTATTGTGATAGCAAGGGAGATTATTGAAAAATGATTCTAACTCTTTTTGCTAGAGCTTTTTGATTAAGGATAAACGCCGAGGGGGAGACTTTCAGCATATAAACTGGCATTTGAACTCCCGTGTCCTTTCGGACAGTGGATTTTTGTGACCACTATGAAAGGCGTTTTAGCCCTTAGCAATCTTGCAGTTCAATTGAATGAATCACCGCAATGGCCGGGCTATGCGACCTCGGCATTAATATGAAGATTATTTTGATTGTTTATAAAATTTGTTGAATTCAATCAATAATTTTTTGTGTAATCAATCTTACATTCATTCTGCACGCATTTACAAGAAGGCGGCCCTGCGCAAGGTTTGGTTGCGTATGCCCTAGAGATAAGCGGCCGATAATAATACCAGTTTTTATTGTGGCACAGGTAACTGCACCAATTACCTGAATATTGATTGTAATCGCCAACGCAATCACTATCGACACTGCATGACACGTCAGGATTATCAACTAATTCTGCGATCTTGAAATCAAACCCGAACAGCAGAAATAATATTACAATAATTAGTGATATCCATAACTTTTTGCTCAATCTCAGCTTTAACCAAATTATCAGTTTTGATATATAAAAAATGTAGACAATGCTTACAATAAACAAAAACAAGAAAAGTAAGATGATAACTGCATTAAAATGATAAATATCTATGCCTTTCATCAAAAGAAGAGGCAACCAGAGAAAGGATAATCCAGCATGATATACGAACAATTCAGCAGGGGTATAGTACCAAGGCGCACTTCTTCCTATGATATTGGATATAATCAACAAATTTAAAAAAATACTGGACACAATCAAAATTGTTGCCACTATTATTGGACTTTTGTTTCTTTCATAGAACCCGCTTATCGGCATGGTAACCTATTCCAAAGGAATATATTTAAAGCTTTGCTTTGCCTTCAAAAGAAAGGCAATCCTTAACAAAGTCTTTTAACAAAACTTATAAACAAATATGCAAATTTATAAAAAATGAAAAGACTGGTGATGTTTTTAATATTGTTTGCCTTAATTCCTGCTGTTTTTGCCGACTGGTTCTACAACAGCCAGAATATTATTGCAAACATCGACATTTCCTCTTATGCCGAGGTTGCTCCAACAACTCCAAGCGGCTACATAGAAACTGCAACAATAAACATGACTTTCTTCCCGAAGCAGGCTGGTAATCAGGAATTGCTAAAGCTTTATACAAACCCAAAGGCAGAGCTTAGTGAAGATACATTGAAATTCGAATGGAAACGTCCTGAAGGCAGGATTGATTTCAGGGTAAATGCAGATGTTAAAACAACAAATGTTATAACTGGAATAAATCAAAAAATAAAATTTCCGATTGAAGAGCTGCCAAAAGACATTATTATATATACTAAACCGAGTGAAACTATAAATTCGGATGACGAAGCTATAATAAGAGTTGCTTCTGAGCTGGTCAAGGGCGAGGATGACTTGTACGCGGCTGTATTCAGGATTGCCGACTGGACAAAGCACAATATAAACTACAACCTAAGCACACTGACAGCAGAGGTAAGCCAGAAAGCGTCATGGGTTTTGGAGAACAGGCAGGGAGTTTGCGACGAATTAACATCCTTGTTCATAGCCCTGTTAAGATCTGTCGGAATTCCCGCAAGGTTTGTTTCAGGCATTTCATATACAAACTCGCCTTTGTTTCCCGAAAACTGGGGCGCTCATGGCTGGGCAGAGGTTTATTTTCCAGGCTACGGATGGGTGCCTTTTGATGTAACCTATGGCCAATTTGGATGGGTTGACCCTGCCCATATAAAATTCAAGGAATCCATTGACTCTGACGAGCCTTCAACTTACTACAACTGGCTTGGCAGGAATGCAGACTTAAAGACAAGAAAGCTGGAAATAAAAACAGAGTTAAAGGAAAAGATTGGCTATGCCAAAACGCAGCTAAGACTTGAAGTTTTCCCTTTGAAAAAAGCCGTAAGCTTTGGCTCGTATAATCTGCTCGAGGCAATTGTTGAAAATGTAAATGATTTCTATTACGCAACAGAGCTTCAATTGAGCAAGCCAAAAGAAGTCAGCATCATTGGAGAAGACTCAAAAAGCGTCTTATTGCTTCCAAAAGAAAAAAAGAAGGTTTTCTGGATATTGAAATTGGACAATAGCCTGGAAGACAAGTATTCCTACACATTTCCTTTGATTGTGAGCACATCAAATAACATGACATCTGAAACAAGCTTTGCATCAAATATAAGGGAAAATGACGTTTCTTTTGAAGAGGTCGAGCAAATAGCCAAATTGATTGAAGAGGAGAAAGAGAAGAAATACTCTGGAAATGTTGTTTTGGACTGCAAAATAGGCAAGGATGAGTTTTATGAATACGAAAATGTTGAAGTTTATTGCGATGCGAAGAACACCGGAAACATATTTCTTGACGACTTAAACGCCTGTTTTGAGAATCAATGCAAAAAGATAAGCTTGGGAATCTCGCAAACAAAAAATGCCACATTTGAAATAAACAAATCAAGCATCGGTTATAGGGAAAGCCCAGCCACGTTAAGGAATGACCTGGTTTCAAAAGCGTCTTATGTTAAATTTAAAATTAAGGATATTCCGAAAATAGAGATTGATGCTTTAAAGTTTCCTGCAAATGCCTCTTACAATGAAAATTTTGCCGTTTCTTTTGCTCTTGCGAAAAAATCGCAATCAAATCCAAAAGACGTTAAAGTCCTATTCGAGCATAATGGAGTTCAAAAAAGATGGCAAATAAGCGAATTATCAGAGAACAGGAAATTTGTGATTAATTTCATAGGCAAGCAGCTAAAATATGGAAAGAACAACTATAAAATTGATGTTGAGTATCAAGACGACCTAAACAAAGAGTATGATAAACAAGAAAAATTTTCAATAGAGCTTGCAAATGTTACTCTATGGCAAAGATTGATGTTGTGGTTTAATGGGTTTTAAGAAATAAAGACGGCTGACAATCATAGTAAAATTTTTAGCATCATCTGGCAAATTTCGATCGAAAAGTAAATTTGGAGTCCGTCAATCAAAAGAGCGAAGCGATACTTCAAGACATAGAATTAAGGGGCTTTGACGCAGACATTCCGAAAGTAGTTAACTTTTAATTTAGAAGACAATAATTCTGGTTAGGAGCTGTTTTTGGCATATATGCAAGAAATAATCTCTTTTTCAGTTAAATGCCTTGGGTGGCAGTTCTCTAAAAACTAAGAGGTGTCTGCCATCCAAAGACAAAATATCGACAAATATGCGATTTCTTTCGCAGATAAAAACATTTCGGAAAA
>JACPTD010000001.1 GCA_016192955.1 Candidatus Woesearchaeota archaeon
GATTTTAGCCGACCGCAAAGCGGGAAAAATTTATGTTCTGAGAATCTTCAAGAATCCCATGCCTCAAAGGCATCAAAGCAATACAAATCACTGGGTTAGAAACTACCGATGGAATGAAATGGAATCGGGAGAGTTTCATTTTTTAGAGAACTGCCACCCAAGGCATTTAACTGAAAAAGAGATTATTTCTTGCATATATGCCAAAAACAGCTCCTAACCAGAATTATTGTCTTCTAAATTAAAAGTTAACTACTTTCGGAATGTCTGATAGAAACATTTAAATAAAACGCAATACTTGAATTAGCCCATGGCAAACAAAAAATTTGACGTAAAAGCATTTTGGAAGGAAATGAAAAAGCTATTCCCAGAAATTGATGTAAATAGTATTAAAGAGGATGCTAAGCAATGGTCAACCGTGACGAAACCGATAGTTCTAAAGAAATTGTTTTGAGATTTGGCCTCAAGATAGCTAAAGTAATAAAGGGAAAGGAATCAAGGATGGTTTTACTTCTTTTCAGCCTCCAAAGAAAGATGACGATGATGACAAATAATTAAAACATAATTCTTGATTCCTTTCTGTCACTATCTTTAAAAAACAACAAAACCTTTTAAATCAACAGCAATAATTTTATAAACACATGGGACATTGGATGTTAAAAAGAGGTGGCTGATGAAATTTGATATTCCTAAGAAAGAGCATCCCAACCTTGAGAGATACTACAGGGAAGACATAGACACTGCCTACAGGTTTGCCAATGAAATCTATAAGGAGCTGGGAAGCCTGATAAGGGCAGTTGTCATATTCGGCTCCACGGCAAGAAGGACAAAAGGTCCAGGGGGGGATATAGACATTCTTGTAATCATAGACGACTTGATGATGAGCATGTCGCCTGAGGTGGTTGAGGCTTACAGGCTGATTGTCCAAAAATCAATTGTCAAGACATCAACAAAGCTCCACATCACCACAATGAGGTTCACTTCATTCTGGGAGTACATGAGAAACGGCGACCCAATAGCGATTAATCTTTTGAGGGACGGCGTTGCCTTGATTGACTCGGGATTTTTTGACCCTATGCAGTTGTTATTAAAAAGAGGCAGGATAAGGCCGACTCAGGAAAGCATATGGACTTATTACGCAAGGGCGCCAAACACGCTGCATAACTCCAAATGGCATTTATTGCAGGGTGTTATTGACCTGTATTGGGCGGTGATTGATGCAGCCCATGCCGCATTGATGAAGATAGGCGAGATTCCGCCGACTCCGGAGCATGTTGCTGACCTGATGGAGCAGAAGCTGGTGAAGAGAAAAATGCTTGAGCACAAATACGTTGTGATAATGAGGAACTTCTACAGGCTTATGAAGATGGTTACCCGCAGGGAGATTGTTGAGATCAAGGGGCACGAATTCGACCATTACTACAGGGTTGCAGAGGACTTTGTGCAGAGAATGAGAAAACTGATAGAGCATGGGAAATAGCCTTTGCGGGCTTGCCGCACTCTACAAACTAGCGCAGAAAAAAATCACATCTTTGCTTTCTTCAATCACTTTCTCTATTTTGAAATTTTTTTCTATAGCCTTCTTGATGCAGCTGAACTTCCTGGAACTCTTCAATGCGCTTAAAACAAACTTTCCCTTGCAGACTCTTTTAATCTCTTTTATTGATTTTTTTATGCTGTCAAAATTGTGCATTGCCGTAACAGACACCACATAATCGAATGAGCCGTCTTTAAACGGAAGGGACTCCGCAATGCCAAATAATTTGCGATTGCTGCTGTTCCGCTTCAATAAATTGATGCTTGGATCAACTCCTACAACAAAGCAATTGAAGCCGGAAGAAATGCCTGTTCCGCATCCGATGTCCAGCAATTTTGAGCCCTTGCCAATATTGATGCCGCTTTTGATTATTGACAGCTTATTCAGCTGCTCTTCCCTGTAAAGCTCTTCATAGCCTGCAGATATTGAATCGTAATATCCCATGAAATAAGCGTGTTTTTGGCATTTAAATACTTTTCATTATGCAAGGCGAAAAGAATAAATAAGAGCTGCCAATGACCAGCGCTCTTGCAGGTGTTTAACTTGGGAAAAATAACTTTGGCATTGGCATTGCTTTTTATTATTGGATGCGCTCAAGCAAAGGATTTCGGCTATGGCTTGAAGCAGCTCGATAATCTTAACCTGAAGTACGATACGACTATTGAGACTTATCCGAAAGATATGCAGCAAATTGATGCAATGCTTAATGAGTTTGCAGAGCTCAAAAAGCTTCAGCTGGAAGCAGGGCAGCAGCCGTTCACTAGCTTAATAGACTACAGGGTTCTTAATTTAGAAGCTGAAAAATTGTATATGCAAGGCCAGAAATACGGAGCGGCAGGCACTACAAAATACGGCTTTGGATGCAAACTAAGGCCGCTGATTACAGAGTCAGTTTCATTAAGAAACAGCTCGGCATTGAAAGGATTTGAGGCGGTTGGCTTGCTGCGCGAATTTATAACAAAATACCCGGAGGAGGCAAAAGCGACAAAACTGTCAGGGAAAAATGCATTGTTTTTGAATGCCACGTTTTATGAAATCTCAAAAGATGCAGCCAGGGACAGCGGCAAAATAAACAGGTTTTGCCCAGCAAATGTGACATTGGAAATTTACAAGCAGGGCTTCCTCAAGAAGTCTTTCAGGGAGCGCAATAATCTGAGCGAGGAATTCGTAAATAAGCTAAGCTACGAGGAAGCTGTAAAAATCTGGAAAAAAGACAGCGGCATAGAATAAAATGACATTGAAAAAGCCAAACAGCATGGAGGAATGCGTGTATTTCACTAATAGGACGATTGGAGATGGAATGGTGATGGCATGGGTTTTCCGCAAAGAGTGCCCGAAATGCAAAAAAGGCGTGATGGGAAAGCCGCAGAAGAAGAATGGAAAAATTGACAAGAAAGCTGAGCATTATGTATGCTATTCATGCGGCTATCAGGAAAGCAATGAGCAGTTTGAGAGCAGCCTTGTCATCAATGTCGAGTACAAATGCCCTTATTGCGGCAATGAAGGTGAGACCACGACCGAATACAAAAGGAAATCCTTTGAAGGAGTGCCTTCTTACGTATTTGAATGCCAGCAGTGCCATAAAAAGATTGGATTGACTAAGAAATTGAAAGAAAGTAAGAAGAAAGGAAAAGAAGAGGCTTCAGAGGAATAAAATGGCTTTTGGCTGGTTTGTGGCTGGGATGGTGTTGCTGGTTTTGGCAGTTATCGCGATAGCCGTACTCCTGTTCGTTTTCTGGATTTGGATGCTCATTGACTGCGCAAAAAGAGCTTTCAAGAATGACAATGAAAAGGTTGTATGGATTATTGTCATAGCTCTTTTGGGGTTTATAGGCGCTGCAGTCTATTATTTTGCTGTAAAAATTAATGATGGAAAAATCAATAAGAAGAAATAAGTTAAACTTAAACTTCATATACTTAAACCAGTCTCAGATTTTCTCTCATTGGGTGCGATTTTCTATAGTAATCTTTCGGGCCCGTTCCTCTCCCTTTGACAAGCACCAATGGCTCTTCCATATAAAACCGCTTAAGGAAATTTGCAGCACCCCTATATTCTTTACCTAATTCCAGATTTACTACCATATAATCTTCTCCAAGCCCTCTCAGATATTCATATATGCTATCGCGACCTTCAAGAGTTAAGATTTTTAATCTTCTAATTATTTTACGACGTAGTCTTCTGCTTAATCCCACCCTTCCATCTTCTGCACCCTTTAACTTAATAACCAAACGCGCTAAATTAGCAGTTGCCCTATCAGCTATGTCAGACTCTTCCCAAACTTCATCCAATTGCATAAATAAAAAAAATTAATCAAAACTATAAAAAACTTTCCAAGAAAAATCAAGATTTATCGGCTTTCTTAAACAATTCTTCAACTTGTTTCCAATTCACAACATTCCACCA
>JACPTD010000113.1 GCA_016192955.1 Candidatus Woesearchaeota archaeon
AATTATTAAAGTGTAAACTAATAATCAAATTAAACAATAAAAATTCAAAATCAAAAGTTTTATATACTGGTTATATAAGGAATGTTATAAATACGTATATTAGTATATAAAAAAGAAAGTGAAAGCTGCAAGCGTTAGAAGAGGTGTTGTTATTTCTTTCATGCTTTTGCTATCTCTGTCTCTTTTTGCTTCGTTTGCCAGCGCGCAGGCAGCCAGATGCATTGACCATGATGGGTTAAATTTTAACACTTACAGCTATATCACCTACCAAAACAACAATGTGTGGGAGGAGGATGATGATGAGTGTGTTATACCTTCCAATTATAGGTTTAAGAATACGGATGGTTCAGTTGTGATTGGTCCGCCCCCAGCATACGTCTGCAGGCTAAATACAGACGATGTTTTTGAGCCTGGAGAATGTGAAGTAAATGAAATTCTATATCGGCTGCCAAGTTGTGGCGCTGGAAACTGTCTCGTGAAGGAAACTTATTGCAATAATGGCGCTCCTGCAGCGCGATATTACCGATGTCCTCCAGACTCTTCTACAAGAGGGGCATGTAATCAAGGTACATGTACTTTAAATCCACAGATTCCTCAAAGAAGCAGAAGCGCTTGCACTGATAGGGAAGCGAGAATTGAATACAACAGCAACGCTAACAACCGTGCAGGAGGCTACCAATTCCATTGGGAATTTAATGATGAGGACAACATTGTTGTATATAATTGTGATGGCAATATAAGGTCAGGAATAATACCTGCCAGGAGCGGCACAATAAATATTCCTTCAAGCTTCCCGCGGCAGAATTGCAATTTGATAGCACGAACGCCGCAAGTGATAAGAACCTGCACTTTTGATGTTGTTTATCCTCAATCGCCTCAGTTGCCGCGCACAAGGCCTGATTATTCATCAACATTCTCGCTTCAGGAATTGGCTAGTTCTACTTCTACTTCTCCTCCAACTCCGTCAAATCCTCCAAGAATCACTCAGGTTGATATCTTACAAGCACTAAATCATGAAATTCAGAGAGGGCAAACGGTTACCTTCATCATATGGGGGGAGAACTTTGGCCCAGTTTCAGATTTTGACGAGAGCCCTGTTGAGATGCAATTTGTTGATGCAAGCGGCAATGTCCAATTAAGCATTACTGACGATGACCAACAGCATAGATGGGGCGTGACAGCCAGAGGATCACAAATGGAGATAACACTAGCTCCTGCCATCACAAGAAATTGGCGTGCTGGCGCTCCTTTGACATTAGATATTAGTGCAAGAAGAATTGGAGATTTTGAAGTTAGCAACGTATACCCAGTAACTTTTAATGTTGTTGAGCCTCCATCTCCGATAATCACTGAAACAGTTGGCCCCCATACAAGTGGATTCTCCGATATGCGTACATTATTAGAAGGAAGCAGCCAAACCCATAGGATTGGGGATAGGGATTATGAAGTAAGATTAATTGCTGTAAGACCTAATGAAGCTCAGTTTAACATAAACGGTGAGACTCTGCCATTTTTAAATACTCAAAATGCATACGGTATGTGGGACGGCACTATATTTGGAGTGCCGTTCCATCGCTTGGCAGATGGCACGACATTGTTTGTAACAAATAGCTTTTATCAAGATTCTCCTGGGGGAGTGCGTAGTGCTAAATATTTCTTAATGAGACCAGTACAGGCAACAACATCATCAAATATTCCTCCAATAATAACACGAACTGGCTATCCAACTGAATTTAGGATAGGGGTTGACCACGATTTTACAATTGAATTTAATGGCGTAAATTTCGGCACAAGTCCTGGCGCACTTCAGTTTTTAGACATGAGTTCAGATAATGACATCACAACAGTTCTAACAAGAGTTCTATTTAGCATAACGCCTTCAGACAATAGGTTCAGGCTCTATTGGAATGATGATTCGGTTGAAGTGCTTGTTTCAGAAAACTTTATAAGAAGCCTTCCTCGAGGGCAATCAAATTATGCAGTAAGAATTAAAAGGAGTGATGGGACAATAAGCAATAATGCTATCTTTAGCTTAAACATAGTTGATTCATCAACACTTCAATTGCCTGATTTGGTCACAGAAACCAGCGTGTTTAATTCAGAACTTCAAGACGGATTTTACGTTGTTCCGGAAAATACACCTTTCACAATCCAAGGAATTGTCATAAATATGGGAAGAGCTGCTTCACAGCCTACTCAGGCAAGTTTCTTGATGGATAATTATGATACCCAAGCGGTAGTGGTAAGAGACTTAAGAATTGACACATTTGCTCTGCAGCCAAACGAGGGACAGCGGAATCAATCAAGATTAACATTGCCTGTTGGAAGATACCAATACAAATACTGCGCAGATCCAGATAATACTGTGCAGGAAATTAGAAAAATGTGTGGGCTTAAACCTTCCCACGATAGTGGGGTAGATGTATGCCCACCATGCGCTCAAAGCGCATCAAACAAAATTGCTTAATCTAGACTGATTTTTTGAAACTCTCAACTTACCATCAAAGATATCGTAT
>JACPTD010000115.1 GCA_016192955.1 Candidatus Woesearchaeota archaeon
AAGTATGCTCTCGTCGAATCTGAATGAATTCAAGGCACTGATAACCTTATCCTTATAATTGTTCCAATTCGCCATCGAGATCCTTAATAAAATTTATTAACTTTTCTTTGGTTATACTCTCTTTATTGCCAATATAACTCACAGCAATCCCACCTACGCAATTCGCTATAAATGGCAATATGTCATCATATTCTGCGTATGCCCATAAAGAAGTTATTGCAAATACGGCATCTCCAGCGCCGACAGTATCAACAGGCCTTTTAACAAATGCAGGAGAGTTATGGATATTTCCATGGTGGTAGTACATAGCCCCGCCATGCCCCATAGTAACTAAAAATTTACCAAAATTTGTCTTTTCCTTCAGCTTCATCATCAACGTGGGTATATCACTAAACCTATCACCAGTTGTGTATTGGATTTCTTTCATATCCATGGTAACATAGGATGCTGAATTGTATTTGGTTGCAAGATTAAAACCAAGGTTAGCGCTATTGCACTGTACATTCACAGCAAGATATTTTGATTTTTGCTCTAAAAGGTTTATCATATTCTGATTAATAAACCCATGCCCAAAATCACCTACAATAACCAGATCGAACTTATGCAACTCTTTTTCTAAAAAATCAAGTATGTCATTTTTCAACTTTTCATTGATTGGAGAATCGTTGATAAACTCCACTTTGAACAGCTTTTCATTTCTCAGCTGATTCAGGTACCTTTTTTTTGTTATAGTAGGGGAATTCTCCTTGACAAAAAATTTTGTTTTTATGTTTGGATTCAGGCATTTTCTGATAAATTCCATCCTATCATTTTTGTCTCCTATTAATGACAGTAATGTCACATCATCAGCGAAATTGCTTACGTGATTTGCAATAGCAAGCGCTCCTCCCCCATATACCTCGTGGTAGACATAATCAACAGAGAGAATCGGGTCTTTGATCGCCCTCCCCTTAGGGATTGTAAAATGGTATTCATCTATGATAACTTCTCCAATAACCAACGTCTTTATAGATTTAAATTTATTCAGAATAACCGGAATCTTTTCTTGAGGGTACTTTTGTTTGATATTTTTGATATATTCCTTTACTTCCATTCGCCTAAGCTATCACTCATTACTTTTTAAATTTATTGCCTAAATGCCATATTGAAAGTCGGTAAAATTATTTAATTGCCTGAATTGAAAATTAGCAGAATTTAATCCTTAAACCGCAGAGCCTAAATTTATTACGAAACGCTTTTATATAAATATATTCTCCCGTTTAGGACGAAAAGTTTATTGAACAGGCTACAAATAATGGATTAATAATCTGCCAAAAGAGCGGAGCATTTTGAAAAATGCAGTCAAGTAAGAAAAGAGTCTTTATTACAGGTGGAGCAGGCTACGTAGGGAGTTCTTTAGTTCCATATCTGCTTGAAAAAGGGTATGAAGTGGTAGTTTATGATCTTTATATATACGGAGATGTTATAAAGCCGCATCCAAAGCTTACTGAAATAAAAGGAGACATAAGAGATAAAAAAAATCTAATAGGGTCCGCTAAGGGATGTGATGCTTTTATTCACTTGGCATGCATTTCAAATGACCCGAGTTTTGACCTTGACACAGTACTTGGCAAATCAGTCAACTTTGACGCCTTTCAGAATGTCGTAGATGCTGTTAAATTAAACAAAGTAAAGAGGCTAATAGTTGCGAGCTCTACAAGCCAGTATGGGGTTAAACCGCTTGATATGGAGGTCACAGAAGATGCAGAAGCCGAGCCAATAACAGATTATGCAAAATATAAGATAGAATGTGAGAAATTTCTCCTTAAGGCAAATGCTGGCGGTGCAGATTATGTGTTTGCTAGGCCGGCAACTCTAGCTGGGTATGCGTCTAGACTTAGGCTTGATCTTTCGGTCAATTTGCTCACTATTCAAGCACTTATAGCAAGAAAAATAAAAATATTTGGCGGCAATCAGATGAGGCCAACTTTAAATATCAAGGACATGATTAGGTTTTATGAGTTCTTGCTTGAGGCGCCAAGCGAAAAGATACACCGGCAGGCATTCAACATAGCTTACTCTAATTATAGCATAATGCAGCTTGCGGAAATGGTTAAGAAAGTTATAGCAGATGATAAAATAGAATTTGAAATTACTCCCACTAATGATCCAAGATCATACCATGTAAGCATTAGGAAAATAAAAGAATTTCTCGGTTTTGAGTGCGCCTACCCTATAGAGGAAGCCATTCAAACACTTGTGGATGCTTATAACAAAGGGCTTATACAGGACGGGCTTAACAATCCAATATATTATAACATTAAAAGGATGAAGGAAATTAACCTAAAATGAGCAAAGTTGTTGTAATAGGGAGCAATTCCTTTTCCGGAAGCCATTTTATAGATTTTCTTTTAGAAAAGACAAAATACGAAATACTGGGAATAAGCCGCTCTCCTGAAAAATCCTCTTTGTTTCTGCCTTATAAAAGAAATAAAAATTCAAAAAGATTCGCGTTTTACCAGCTGGATTTAAACAGGAATATGCCTGCAATCATTAATTTATCCGATCAGCATGAGCCAGCCTATGTAGTGAACTTTGCTTCCCAGAGCGAAGTCGGTGCCAGCTGGAACAATCCTGCACATTGGTATCATACGAATGTGATATCCACAATTGGACTCATAGAAGAATTAAAATTGAGGCATTACCTCAAAAAGTATGTTCACATTTCAACGCCGGAAGTTTATGGCACCTGCAGTGGCTTGGTTCAAGAAAGCACAACTTTCAATCCAAGCACCCCCTATGCAGGTTCGAGGGCAGCAGCCGATCAATATATTCTCATGCAGGCCAGAAAATTCAATTTTCCGGGAGTATTCACTAGGGCTGCTAATGTCTATGGCGCCGGGCAGCAATTATTCAAAATCATTCCACGCTCGGTCATCTATATTAAAAAAGGTAAAAAGATACCCTTGCATGGAGGCGGTGCAGCAAAACGGTCTTTCATCCATATCAAAGATGTTTGTGAGGCAACCTTAAGCATAATGGAAAAGGCTCCGCACGGGGAAATTTATCATTTATCTACAGACGCATTAACTCAAATAAAGGATATTGTTGGGAAAATATCCGACAAGCTTAATGTAAAATTTGAGGAAGTAACAGAGAATGTGCAAGAAAGATTGGGATTAGACGAGGCGTATATCCTTGATTCCAGCAAGGCAAAGCGCGAATTTGGATGGCGCCCAAAAATCGATTTGGAGTGTGGAATTGACGAAGTAATTCAATGGATTAATGATAACTGGAGTGATATTGACAATGAACCGCTGGAATACATGCACAAGGAATGAACAATATGCTGTAAAAATAATGCCGGATAGTAACTTAAAAATAGTTCAAATTTGCAGAATGCCAATATACTTCTTGTATTCAAAGTAATAGTGCACTATGTAAAGCAAAACTATCCACAACAACATTAATATTGATTTCAGTTTTTTGTTCATTTGTTCTTTAGCTCATTAACTAGTATCCCGTCTTCATCGTATAAGCTTATTGTATATTTTTTTAGCATATGGTCCATCATGCTCAAAATTCTTGGGCTATAGCGGTGCTCATAAACTATTTGCCCGCGCCACTCAAATTCTGTGTTTACTAATATATGAGTTATCCCTATCTTTTTTAATTCTTTATAGAAATCATCCTCATTCCTAAATTTAGAGTAATCAATATATAGCTGGAAAAGAGGATCTGCCCAAACATAATCCCTATCCAAGTAAAATCCCCTCGTGTCCCTGAAAAGAAGTATTTTAGCATTTTCCGGCAAATTAGAGTTTATAAATTTGGAAGCTTTATATATTGAACCCGGGTATTTTAGATTGAAGTGATCCTGTGTTTCTAGGCCAAGTGCAACAGGCATGCTTTTTGCAGTAGCAGCTAACAAAATTAAAAGGTTGAAACTGAAAGTAAATATAAGCAGAACCTTTACAGTTTTAGAAATGTAGCTATTTTTGAATAATTCTGCAATTACATAAGCTGAAATTATTGCTATAGGCGGCCACGAATAAATTGCGTGCCTGAGTACGTGGGATAAAAAGAACCACATAGTTAAATAAACAAATAATAGCAAAAAGAGAATGTTTATGATTTTGTGTTTTTTTCGCAAAAAGAAATAGAGCGGCAGAAAGGCCATAAAATACGGCCCTATTCCCTCATCATAGTCAATATTCCCTATTGCACTGCCGGTTTGTGTGTGGATGTCCCAAGGTAATCTTATAAAATTGGTGATGCTAAGCACTCTTTTGCGCGCTAAGCCCGATACGTCTTTTTGATGTTCGCTGTCCCAGTATTCTCCATTAAATATATCATTAAAAGCAGGCCAAAACGGATTTCCTGTAAAAAAATAGTTTTTTAACAGCCAAGGAAGAATGATGGCTCCAACTATCAAGCAAAATATAAATGTACGAATAATAACGGTCTTGTATTGAATTTTATTTTTTGAGATCCTTAACAACAGGTAGGAACCTAACACAATAAAAATGCCTATGGCAGCAATTGGTCCAAAAATTTTTGATGAGCCGCCGAATCCTGCAAATATTGCGCTTAGAACAAGATGTTTCTTGTCTCCAGACTGAAAATAAATGAATAATCCATACAAGGATAAAAAAACAAAAAGTGCAAATTGGACATCTATGTGGGAGGTTCGCGTGCCTCTAATCACCATAGGAAAGCTATAAAATATCATGGAAGCAAGAACACCAATAACCATTGAATTAAAAAATCTTTTACAAAATGAATATATTGCCAAGACAATCATAGCTGCTAAAGAATATCCAAGCAGATTTGACAATACTCCATTATACAGCAGTAATCCAACCAAGTACACAGTGTCTATAAGTGACGGGTGATTAGAATAAAATATATATGGTATGTACATTATCTGGTGGGCCCTTATATAGATCTTCTGAATAGCCAGGTGATAGGCGATGACGTCAAAGTGCCACGGCGGCACAAAACTGCCGATAAGATTGACCAGTATAAACACCAATAAAAAGACAATCACCAAAGTGAAGAAATTAAACCCTATGCCATATCGCTTAGCAAGTCCCTTTTTATTGATGCCTTTTATAAATTTAAATAAGGTGAAGAGCGCGCTTTTCACGTCTTTTATCAAAAAAACAAAAAGAAGCAATAAAATCGCCATTAACACCGACTTATACAAAAATCCTGCAACTCCAATAAAAAATGTTATATAGGCCAGAACCGCCAGTCCAAGCGGCATGGAAAATATAAATTTCTCCAATTCTTTATCAAATTTTATGCCGATAAATCCAAGAATTCTCTGCCCTAATGCCGCCGACACCAAAATCAGGAAGACAAGGTATAGTAATTCTATCACTTAAGCATCACCAATCAAAAATCAGGCCTGCCTTACCCTTAATCTTTTTAATGCTATCCACATATTTGTAGCCATGTTCATGCCGTGCTTCTGCACAAAAGGCCTTTTCCAAAGCTGAAATCCTATATTGCCCAAAAACCTGCCAAAATGCCTTCTTAGGAACAGCTGCATAATCTTTTGCTGCCCCATCCTGTAAGCTTCGATTCTCTCCTCTCTTGTGAATTCATCAGTTTCAAAAACCGGCTCTTCACCCCAATAATTAAGGTTATTTAAAAAATCTTCCGGCTGGTGCAGAAACCTGCCGTTTTGCTTTACCCATTCAAACATTTCAGTGCCCGGGTAAGGTATCATGTTGTAGAACCTAAGCTGGTCAACATCAAGCTCTTCAGCGACTTTTAAGTCATTTTCAAAGCCTTCCCAAGTTTCTCCGGGGTTTCCAACAATAAAATTAACCTGGGTTTTTATGCCCAGCTCTTTTGTGTCTTTTACCGATTCCTTTAGCTGCTCCAATGTCAAATCTTTTTTCAACAGCTCCAGCGAGTGCGGGTCAGCGCTCTCAAGGCTGTAGGCAATCCAAAAAGTGCCTGCTTTCTTCAGCTTCTTCAGCAAATTTTTATTCACCCTGTCTGCCCTTAAGCCATTTCCAAATATGAGTTTTAGCTTCATCCCGCTGTCTATTATTAAATCACAAATTTTCTCAGCCCTGGGCATGTTAAATGTAAAATTGTCATCGCTAAACTCAAATGTATTATAGCCTCTGTTGTGCCAGTATTTAAGCTCTTCCAGCACATTCTCAGGGCTTCTTGTCCTGAACGGGTGCCCCATGACCAATTGTATCGAGCAAAAGGTGCACCTGTTCGGGCACCCTCTTGTTGAAACTATTGGGATTCTCTTTTCCAGCATCTTGTCAAGCTCAAAAATGTCATAATCCGGAAAAGGCAGCTTGTCAAGATCCTGTTCCAGAGGATAAGGCGGATTCATCATTATATCCCCGTTTCTTCTGTATATAATCCCGTTTATCTGGCTGATTTCCTTGCCATTTGCAAGCTCCAGAAATGTCCGCTCGCCTTCCCCGTAAACAACGTAATTTATCATTGTGTCCTCAAGTATCCTGGAATGGACAGTTGAGGCATATGAGCCGCCAATGGCAACAGGCATTTTTGGGTATCTTGATTTTATCGCGTCTATTATTTCATAAGCCATCTTGTACCCGATTGCAGCAGTAGTCATTCCAACCATATCAGGCTTGAACTTCTCAATTTTGCTGAACAAGTGGTTATTGGAAGCATGCATTCTCATATCTACCAATTCAACCTTATGGCCATCTCTCTTAAGAATTGCTGAAAGGTAGCCAATGCCTGCATGAGGTATTGTTGCAACCACATACCTTCCGATATTTGGAGGAATAACCAACAGCACTTTCATTTATACCTCATTGGAATTAGCCTTTGCTCTATATAAAAGTTTTGGAAATCTGACATAAACACAAATTATTTATTAGCAATGCCTACACCTTTAGCCTGATGATGCAGCAACTTAATGCCAAAGAAAGCTGGTTCAATAAAAAGCTTAGAAGCGGCTTTTTTATATTTGACAAGAATGAATTTCCGAAATTTACAAATACAAGCTACGATCCTTTGCTATTTGGGATAATAAACAGCGCATACATAAGGAAAAACATGCTGGATGCTTTCTTCAGGGCTTTAGAGCCGTTCATTGTTTTTGATGAAAAAAAGAGCGATTACAGGATTGACAGCTCAAAATCAGAGGAAATCAAGAAGCTCTTTCTAAAAGACAGGATTCTGTCAGGCTTGACGGTATTCGAGCTTGGTTCAAAAGGAAGCATCCATCTTGATCTTTTGCAGGAATTAGGCGCAATAGTTCCTGATAACACAAAAAATAGCCGAATTCCAATACAAGGCGAGAATTCAATAAAATTAAAGAACTGGAGCGATTACATAAAAGAGAAATACGACATAACTTTCAGCAACGAGCTGATGGACGAGCGCTCTGGAATAAAGTATGAAAAGCATTCTGATGTGTTCTCCGGATTTGAAATGTTCTCTGTTTATGCGAATATAACAAAAAAAGATGGTTTTAGCCTGCATGCAAACGGCAGCGTTATAAGCAGCCTTTATGAAACTTATTTCCAGTTCATTGGCTTCAAAGTGATTGATTACTTCAGGAATGCAGACGACAAGCATGCCTTTACAATTATAATGAAAAAATTTAATGAAAAGCAGACAAGCTACGACGAGTTCTTTTACATCTATACAGAGCTGAAGAAGAGATGGCCCACAAGATACGGAAATTAATCAATATACAAGTTAATCTCTGTAACCTCTCAACAGATTCAGCACAATGTTGTTAATGCCGGATTTGCTCCTGTAGCCAAAATCAAAGAATGCCGCGAAATCAGAATGCTTAAGCTTAGAGGCAAGTTCAGCCTGGCTGTTGAAAATTAAAGCCCTTTTTCCTATAGCATCAGGGTATTCCAGCTTGTATCTTAAATTATGCCTCAGCTTATCTTTGACATGACTGCTTATGGGCCCTTTATGTTTTGAGTATTCAATCTGCTGCGGCGCAAGCTCAATTGGCAAAATTGAATGAAACATTCTTTTTTCTGTTATGCGCCTTGACATATCCATTAGCGCTTTTTTCAAACTCCAGCCTCTTACAAACATAGTGGAGTTTCTTGCGCCATTATATTCCGCATTATCTCCGGAATAAACCCCAACCAAGCCATTTTTTATCAAAAAATCCCTGAATTTCTCGGTTATCTCAAGCCCCAAATGCACAGCGTCCTCATTTAACGAGGCAAGCAAATCAAAATCATTCCTATTAAACCACTCTTCTCTGAGCCGCTCAATCCGCTTTATGCTGCTGTCCCAATTGCTGTTCTTTTCTTTTGCAAGAATTTCCATGGTTTTTACGCTGTAGCTTAGAGAATGCAATCTGAGCAGCATATCCCTTGCATTTATGCTTTTTACAAGCGTTTGCTCAAGAAAATCGCGGGGGTAGTGCCTTACTATTATATCGCTCAGAAGGGCTATCCTGGAAAAATAATTGTCTTTAAAAGGCAGCTTTCTTATTTTTGTCCTGTCGCCGTAAAGAAGCTTGAATTCCGCATCAGGATATACATATCTAATATCTTTAAAAGACGCATCATCAATATAAAAGAAAGGATGCCTTGCAATATACCTGAACTTTTTATTTAATATATAAAAAGCCCTCTTCAAAATAGGCATTGGCTTAGCTTTGCTTGAGTTAAACACAAAGATGAAGTCCAAGTCAGAAATTCCAGGGCTTATCTTGCCGCCCCACCCATAAATTGACACCAGCCCGTTGATTTTAGAATATTTATTAATGATATGCCCTATGGCTTCCTTATAGTCATCTGCGCTGTACGCTTTCGGTATATTGTAAAATGCGTAATTATCTTTTGGCATTTTTCTTTACATTGCTCCACGCTTCCTCGGAAAGCTCGTAAATACCATTCACAATATTTTCAACATCAGTCTTGTTGTTCCTGTTAACGCCCTTGAATAAGTCTAAAGCCACGGAATTCAATTGATAATAAAATAATGGAT
Source organism: Candidatus Woesearchaeota archaeon (assembly GCA_016192955.1). GTDB lineage: Archaea > Nanobdellota > Nanobdellia > Woesearchaeales > GW2011-AR4. The sequence goes on from JACPTD010000115.1 coordinate 8,956, forward strand.
TTATTTTTGAGCATAAACTCAGGAATGGCATAGCGCCACTATGCTTCCAATTTGACCTTATTGAGCTTACTCTCTCAATAACTTCCCAATCGGATTTTTTGAAGTCATTTTTCGCAATGCCGAATGAGAACTTCTTATAAACCAAAATCCCTTTTGACTGCAGGTACATTGCAGGGAATAATGTAATGCTGTGAAGCAGGGTTTTTGAGTCATAGCTTCCTAAGCTGAACCTTTTTTCAATTTTTAGCTTCCTAAAATAGCTCACAAACCAAAACAGGTTATTAATTGCTTCGCTTGAAAAATCTCTGGCTTTAAGCCTGCTTATTTTGTCTTCTTTGAAAAATGACTTGGCATATTTAAATATTTCAACTGGAAAATAAGTCTGGCAGTAATTGCCCAAATCATATTCGCTTATTATTGCGCTTCCATGATGCTGCAAAGGGTCTATCCTGTAAAAGAAATGCCTCATGCGATAAATCATGTCCCTCAATCTTAACAAAGCTTCAGGATTGCTTATGGTTTTTATGGAAACAATGCTTAATGTATCAACATCGCTCCATCCTTTTATGTAGTCTTTTGTTGCAAGGCTGCCGTGCAAATAAAATCCCGTTAAGTACTGCCTTAAATTGCTGTTGGCATAGCTCTTTAGCTCATTTAATGGCTCTAGATATTCCAAATCATCCTTTTTGTAGCTTTTTACATCCAGCTCACTGCACTTAGGCTTGCTTATCAACATGACATCCTTGTTTTTTATCAGAGAAAGATCATGATATAATGCAGAGAGCATGACAGCAAAATCCCTGATGTTTATCTTGCCATTGCATTTTCTAAGGCTGTTGGAAAAGTCATAGCCGTTATTGTTCAAAAAAATTGCAATATTCCTTAATCTTTTTATCCTTGTTATATTGTCTTCTGACACGCCCTTGACAAAAGGATACAAAACATAGCCCCTGTAGGAAAAGCCGCCGTTTATGAACGAGCTTAGAATGTATTTTAAGCCATTTTGCAGAAACCTTATGGCGTAGCCAGTTTCCAGCTTATCTTTGCCTATATTCTCGTCTATGTAATGCTCAGGCAGAATGTCCTTTATCAAAAATTCCTCGCCTTCCTCAATGTAATGCTCATTTATTTTCCTGTATCTTTTCATTTTGCAATATTGACTTTAGTATGCCATAATCTCTCTTATCAAAAGCGTTCAAAAAGAGCAAAACTCCAAAGTAAGCTGCAGCCGACAAGGCAATCGCCGACATCAGCCCTACATTCAGGAACTTAATGACAAAGAGCATGCCAATAACGGCAATGGCAGGCTTGATAATTATTGCGGCGAAATTGTAAAAGTGCCAGCTATTTGAGACATACCAGTAATAAATCACGAATAAGAATATTTCAGTTGCAAAAGTTGACCATGCAGCACCAACGTAGCCCATTTTTGGAATCAGCAGCAAATTCAGCAGAATACTGAATAATGCAGTTACTCCCTGGCTAAGCATTCTCCTGCCTTGCTGGTCTATGGACGAAAGCACAGTCCCAAGAAGGAAATTAATGAATTTTATGAAAAGGTAAAGGGCTATGATCTGCAGGGCTATTATTGAGCCGGAATAGCCTTTGCCGTAGAAAAAATATATTATCCTGTCGGCAAGAAGAAAAATCCCGGCAGAGATTGGAAGACCTATAATGTAAAGGTACTTGAATGACCTTTCATATAGCGTCTTTAGCTCGGCTTTGCCCTCTTTGTAGTACCTTGAAAGCACCGGATAGATGGCATTTGTGTAAACAGTAGGTATGAACAGGATTGCCAGCGCGATGTTATACGCAACGCTGTAAATTGCCACTTCCACATCGCCCTTGATTTTTGACAGCATAACGCTGCCGATAAAAAAGTAAATCATCCCAAAAACAAAGGCAAAGCCGAAAGGAATTGACTTTTTAATTAGTGATTTGATAAACAGGATGTCAATGTCAATTCTTAATTTGACAAATTTGCTTAACGCAATCAGCAATGCAACCGCAACAACAATGAGCTCTGCGATAACAAACATATAGCTAAAAACAAATACTCCGTACCCTTTAATCAGGACGTAAAGGCTTGCAAATGCCAAAATAAGCATTCTCAATATCTTTAAGACAGCATCGTAAAACATCATCTCAAAAGCCCTGAAAATCGAGTAGAACAATTCGGTAAAAGTTGAGAGTATTGCAAACAGCCAGATTGTATATGCAATATGCTTTGTATCCTGAGGGTAATTCAGCAGGTTGAGGATGGATACAATAACAATATAGGCAATCAAGGAAAGGGTAATCTTAGCAAAGAGCGCGTTTGCAAAATACTTGCTTGCGAGATTTTTGTTTCTTGAAATCTCCCTCACCAACAATGTGTTTATTCCCAAGTCAGCCAGCACAATGGCTATGAAGGAAAATGACAGGGCAAAGCTGAACTTGCCGAAGTGCTCCTGGCTTAAAATCCTTGCAGCATACAGCATAACCACAAACTGCAGCACTCTTGACACTATCTCTGCAGCGCCCAAATATATTGTGTTTTTGTAGATTCTTCTTGCTGTTGCCATGCCTAAAATCAACGAATAAGGCTATAAAAATGTTTGCTAAGTCTGTGCAATCAAAACAAAAAACTGAATAATTCGGTAATTGGTTGTCGCTTCTGCAGCATATAGGTCATTTTTAAAGTTTATAAATGACACACCCCTTCACAGAGTTTTTCAGTTTGTCAACTAATATTCAAATTGTGAAAAATTCTATCGTCAACAAA
>JACPTD010000126.1 GCA_016192955.1 Candidatus Woesearchaeota archaeon
AAAATCAGAAAAAGTATTTTGCAACAATGGCTCATTTTTATCTGAACTAATGGCGTCTAGTCTTTTATTTAATGCTCCGGCTGACGAATCAATTTCCGCTTTTAAAGGGTCTGCGGCAGTCTGTTTTATAATCCCTTCTGCAAATTTCTTATAAGCCCCTATTAAGATGCCATAGCTTTCTTTTTCTATCCTTTTTCTTTCAACAAGATAGGGCTTTTTAAGCTTGTATTCAATGATTATTGCTCTTTCATCCCCAAGAAGATTAACCCATTCCTGGATCTCATTTGCGCTTATCCCAATTTTCTTAGAAGCATCATCTAATGCAACTCTTCCTTTTTCTTTGACGAGCCTTACCAGCTTATCAATGCCCGTCTCTATCTCAATCCCTTCTATCACCATCTTGATCTTTTTATTTGAGCATTTTCTTAACCCTTTTGATAAAGTCTTCGTTGTCAATCGGCTTTTCTATATAGTCGAGGCATCCAAGCTTTTTCAATTCCCTTTTTCCCTCTTCGCTAAATTGCGCTACAGTCAGGAAAGCGCACTTAACATTCTTGATTTTTGAGTCTTTTCTGACCCTTTCGCACATCTCCCTTCCAGATATTCCCGGCATGAACATATCAACCAATACCAAATCAAATCTTTTTTTCTTCAGCTTATCTATGCCTTCTTTTCCACTTTTTGCCTCGGCTACCTGACAGCCTTCATCCTCCAACAGGGTTTTAACCAGCAGTCTTGTGTCTTCCTCATCATCTATAATCAATACTTTTTTAGCCATTTTACCTGACCTCCTTGCATAAATAAGTTAACATCTTGCTTCAACCATATATTTTATAGAGAACTTTGAATAACCTGCCATTTTTTCACTTTGCATTCAAAGTTCTCTTAGAGAATTTTGACAATTATATGGATATTCAAAATTCTCTATATATTTTTTCTTAATTTTTTTAATTTGCTCTCCAGCCTCTCTTTTGCCTTAAGATACGCCTGTTCTGAAATTAAGCCTGATGCATAAGCATTTTTAATAGAGTTTAGCTCGTTTTCTAATTTTGGCGCTATTTCTTTCTTTGCTGCTATCCCTTTTTTTGCTGGCGGCTCCTCCTCGCCTATACTGACAACTTTATCCACGAACATTGCAATATCCTTGATTAAAACCGAGTTAGCGTCCTCTGACAGGCAAGGAAGTATGGAATTCGCATGAGCGACCGCAAGTTTTTTGGTTATGTCATGCGCAAATTTTGTGACAGTGCTTTCGTCATTGTAAATGAGCATTGTGCTCAATGAGTCAAAAATAAGGCAGTCAAATTTCTCTTTTTCAAGAATATGGCTCAATTGCGCATTAAACCTTTCAAAATTTTTTGGCGAATTTATAAAGATAAAGTTATGATACGAAATGTCTTCTTTGGTTTGGTCATTTACAGCATCTACAAATAAAAATTTTTCCGCATCTATGCCTTTTTCCTTAATAGCGCCTGCCACCTTTTCTGCCGGCATGTTCACGCTTACATATAATATCTTTTTAAATCTTTTTGACGAGGCCTTTACAATATTCAACACTTCATCATGATAACTCCTGTTTGGAATTAAAAGCACAGTAATATTATTTTTAAAAATTACCTCCTCAATCGCGCCTTTTTTTGACTTTCTGAAAAAGCTCTCTAAAAATGCCATCGTGCACCTCTACCTTCTTAATCTGCTTAACTCAATTTTAATCCTTTCCTTGTCATTTTTATAAGTGTCCGCCGAAATAAATTTAGATTTATATGCGGATTCCAGGGCTTTTAATTCTTTTTCTAATTTATCTATTTTTTCCAGAGGCATTTTCTCTTTTAGCTCGGCAATTTTTCCCTTCTTCTTTAATTTTCTGAACCAATGCACGCCTAGGATTAACGCAATGATCAATGCTATTATAAGGGCAATTCCGCTTAAATAGTATTTTAGCTGTTGAGCGTATGCTTCTTCATATTTGCCTTTAACTTCAAAATTGTCAGAGCTGGTTCCCACTATTGTGCTGTTGGCGCGGGCCTCGACAAATGCCGTATATGTTCCCGCTTTTATTTCAGCAGGCATCACCAATTTTCTTATGAATTTCGCTTGAGTTTCGACAAATACTGCCTCTTCCTCAGCAGCTATCAAGCTCCCCCTTAAGTCTTTAATCGAATAGCCCACGCTAATATTGCCTGAGCCAAAGCCCCTTAAATTAAACAAAGCGATTTGTATTAATATTTCGCCTCCTTGGAATATTTTTTTATATTCAGGCAAAACATGTATATCAACATCAAATAATTGCTTGGCGCTGTCAAACAGCAGCTGCCTAGTTCCGTTTTTTTCGATGTATACTCTTATAGTCCCGTTAGTGCTTGCGACACCGCTTGCTTTAAGCGATTTTATAGCGCCTGGATTTTTCACTTTCCACTCATAAGTGCCGCTTTCATTTAATTGAAGATTTAAGTTTTCACTGAATACACTTTCTTTGCCTTCAATAACTTTGCCTGTGATGGCTGGTTTTTTGAAAAGAAAAATGCTTAAGGCAATTATAGCAATTATAAAGACGAGGCTAAACCAGCTAATCCTCTCTTTTTTAATTGTGCTCTTTTTATTATACATGTTGTCTGATTTTTCAAACACTTAACTTCAAAGTTAATAAAATTTTGTATTTTTCATTATTGCCCATTACTTTCCAATTTTTCTACGAACCTGCATTTAGGATACCTGCTGCAGCCGTAAAATTTGCCGTAAATGCTGCTCCTCAATACAACATCGCCTTCATTGCACTTGGGGCATTTTCTCTTGATTTCGCCTTTTGCAATCGCCTTTGCCTGCTTTCCGGCTTCCCCCTCAACATTCTTGCTTTGGCATTTTGGATTAAGGCAGAATTCCATTGGCTGCCTTGCTTTTTTGATGGCAAGGACTTTTGGAAAGCCGCAAACCTCGCAGTTTTTCTTTGCCGGCTTTATGAATGCGTTTTTCGGCAATGAAAAAATAGTCTTGCAGTCAGGATATTTATTGCATGCTGCAAAAGCGCCGAATTTTCCCCTTCTCATCATAATATTGCCCTGCTTGCAAATGGGGCACTCCCCGAGAAAAGCCATCTCATCCTGGGTTTCTCTGTTAGCTTTTGAAAGCTCTATTCCAATTTCTTTCTCATGCTCTTTGAACTCAACTATTATCTTTGATATTGCCTCTTTAGCCTCTTCAAGGATTTTTTCTTTTTTCTGCTTTTTTTCCCTCATTCCCTCTATCTCTATCTCAAAATGCCTTGTCAGCTCCTCATCAATTATCTTCGGGCAGTATTTTTCCAGAGTCTCAATTGTTGAAATGCCAAGGTTGGTCGCTTCTATGGCCTTTCCATGCACATAGCCGCGCTGGAATAAAGTTTCAATGATTTCAGACCTTGTAGCTTTTGTCCCAAGATTCCTCTTTTCAAGCTCTTTTATTATGGAGGCAGGAGTATACCTTTTTGGGGCCTGCGTTTCCTTGCTTAGCAGCTCTATCTTCCTGACTTTTATATTGTCGCCTTTCTTTACATTAGGCAGCTCAGTCTCTTCCAATTGGACATATGGGGCGTAAAAAACATGCCAGCCTTTTTCTATTGTCCTTGTGCCTTTTGCAATAAAGATTTCATCATTGCAGTTGATATCCACGAGGATTGTCTCCCTCACAGCAGGCTCCGCAAACGTGGAAAAAAACCTTTTGACAACCAAGTCGTAGATTTTGTGCTCTCTTTCCTTCAAACCTTTTGGGGCAATCCCTGTCGGGAATATGGCAGGATGTGCAGGATCCGTTTTCTTGCCGTTATTAGGCGAAAGTTTCACGGGCAAAATTTTCGCAAGGTTATTATAATTATCCTGCTTTGATATTCCATTAATGATTTTTTTATAGCCTATAGACTCTGGCAATTGCTGGCTTGAAGTTCTTGGGTACGAAATAAAGCCGGATGTGTAAAGCTCCTGTGCAATGTCAAGCGTTTCTTTTGGAGAGATATTAAAGCACCTGTAGGCTTCCATCTGCAATGACGTCAAGTCAAACGGAAAAGGCGGCATTTGGTTGAACTTCTTCCTTTCAACATTCGAAATTTTTGCCTCTTTCTGGGTTTTTGTTTTCTCTATAACCCTGTCAGCCTTCTCTTTTTCCCAGAATTTGTCCTGATTGTGCCATGCTGTTATTGTTTGATTATTGGATTCCCCGTCTAATTGTATCTGCCAGAAAGGGACTGGCTTGAATGCCTTAATCCCCCTTTCCCTGTCAACAATGATTTTTAACGCAGGACCCTGCACCCTGCCTGTTGACATTAGCTTGAAGGCGCCTGTGCTTTTTATTGCGGATGTCAATGCACGGGAATAATTAATTCCATTAAAAAAATCCAAAAAATGGCGTGCTTCGCCTGATTCTGCTTGCCCCCAATCCAGATGTTTGTTTTTATTTTGATATGATTCTCTTAGTTCATCCTTTGTCAAGGTGGAAAACTTCATTCTGTTGGCGTCTTTTTGCTTGCAAATATGCCTGACAACATTCAATCCAATGACCTCGCCTTCAATGTCAAAATCAGTTGCAATCGTGAAAGAATTAGCGTCTTTCGATAATTTCTTTAACGTGTTTAGATATTTTCTAGTAAATGCGGAACTTTTTGTTGTTTCAGCTACAGGTTTCCATTCAATGTCAAAAACTGGAAATGCCCATCCCTTCTTTTCTTTTTCAGCCAAACCATACAAATGCCCAACTGCGCAAGCTACAACAATATCTTTCTTTCCATGTGTTATCCTGTAATAAGGCACACCTTGATAGTTCTCTTTGATGGGTTTTCCATCGGCAAGCGCTTCGGCTATCTTTAATGCAGCTGCAGGTTTCTCTGTTACTATCAATTCATACATTAATTGTAGAATTTGGCAAATTGTATAAAAATCTTTTTAAATTCAATTTCCGATTTTTATATTGCTTTTCATGTTTTTGATGGCCTGCATTGCGCTTAATACGGCGAGATAGCTCGTTTTTGGATTTCTGCTTGGAAGGTTTATAGTGCTTGCCCTTATTGCGCCAAAGCCTCCAATAGCCTCTATTTCATGAATGTTGTGCTTTGTGTTTGGGTCTGCGATAATCTTAACATTTATGCCTTCAAATTTGGATGCTAAAAACAAAGTGGCGGCTACATTGATATTTTTTGGGAATCCTGCAACTGCTTCTTTTAGGTTTCCCTCAAAAATCAGAGTTTTTTTGTTTATTTTTTTTAATTCAATGCTGTTTTTTACGATATAAGGGGCGCCTTCAAGTCCTTTTGCCGGCTTTGTCGTTGTTAATGTCAGTGATGCTATCCTTCCAGAAACCGATTTAATCGCGTCCAATCCTGCAACAGCGCCTGAGGGCAGCAAGATTTCGCAATTTTTTATTTTTTTGAGCAAGCCCAAGTTCATTATTAATCCGCCTGTACTCATGATTAATATTTTTTTATTTTTCTTGTCAAGATTTTTGTTTTTCAAAATCATTTTAATGACATTTTTTGTCGCTGACTCAACAATCAAATCCGATTTTTTTATTATGTCATTTAGGCTCATGAATTTTGGCTTGTTACGCTTTAATTGTTTTCTTAAAACCTTGACTTTTCTTTCATCAATGTCATTCAACCCGATTAACCTGAAATCCTTGCTCTTGTCTATAAGATTTGCAATCTCACTTCCAATGAATCCGCATCCTACGATGCCCGCTCTCATTTTATCTCCAATGACATGTTCAAGGCTCCTGAGGAATTTGTTATGCAGCCCATGGAAGCAACATCAGCACCGCATTTTTCATATTCTGCCAGATTCTTTGGAGTTATGTTCCCGGAAGCTTCCAATAATACATAATCATACAGGCCTTTTTTCTTCAAGCCATTGATTATAGAATTTATTTCCCCTGGCTTGATGTTGTCCAGCATGACTGCATACATATTTTTGCTGCCTTTGCCAATTAAATTCTTCATTATAGCTGCTGCCTTTAGCGCCTGATTTTTATTTTCAGCCTCAATTTCTATGTATTTTGAGCTGCTCTTCGCAAGCTTTAACGCCTTTTCAATATCATAATCAAGAATTTTTAGATGATTGTCTTTTATTAATACTCCGTCATTTAAATTCAGCCTGTGGGTCAAGCCATGCCCTACAGCAACTGCTTTTTTGTCCAGCAGGCCCCACAAGGTTTTTCTTGTCGCTGCGATTTTTATTTTGCCCTTCACTTTTTTATTTAAGGAATCTGCCAATGTCGCAATGCCGCTCATCCTTTGCAGCAAATTCAATAACGTTCGCTCTCGAGATAAAATTTTTCTTGCATTTCCATTGATTTCAGCAATAACGCTTCCTTTTTTTATTTTGTTTCCGTCTTTTTTGAAAAGCCTTGAATCCAAATCCTTGTTTATAAATAAAAATTCCTCGGCGCCGGCCAGAATGCCATTTTCTTTTGCGATGATAAGCGCGGAAATATTTTTGCTGCCATTTGCCAAAGAGTTTGTTGTCAGATCATTGCTTTTAACATCATTTTTCAATAAGGCATTCAGGAATTCATTGGCAAATTCCCTGTAGTCCTTATTCTTTATGCTTAGCTTTTTGCTCCTGTCCCAGAACTCTAGAACTTGACTTAGCCTATGCTGCATTTTTTGATACTGCAAGCATCCTGTCTATTGCCCTTCTTGCATTGGTTATAGTGTCTTCTGGCAATTTTATCTCATGCACGTTGTGTATTAAGGACCTGAGGACTAAAGGCAGGGTTGTTGACTTCATGTAAGGGCATATATTGCAAAAAGACAGGAAATTCTTTTCCGGGGCATCCTGCCTCAGCTTTTCTGTCATTCCGCATTCTGTGACAACGATGAAGTTTTTGGAGCCGTCAAGCTTTGCAAATTTTGCCATTCCGCCTGTGCCGCAGACATGATCCGCAAGCTCCAATAGCTCTTCTTTGCATTCCGGATGGGCTATGACTTTTGCATCCGGATAGCGCTGCTTAAATTCCATCAGAATATCCGCGTTTAATTTGTCATGCACAAAGCAGTACCCGTCCCATAGAATTACTTCTTTATCTGTATGCTGCTGGACATATCTTCCAAGATTTTTGTCAGGCAAAAATATAATCCTTTTATTAGGGAGGGAATTCACAACTTCAACTGCGTTTGCGGAAGTGCAGCATATGTCTGACACGGCCTTGACATCGGCAGTTGTGTTGACATAGCTGACAACAGCGGCATCAGGATAAAGTTTTTTTATTTCATCAACTTTCTGAGTAGTTGCCATATCCGCCAATGAGCAGCCGGCATCCAGTGTCGGCAGCAAAACAGTTTTGGCAGGGTTCAGGATTTTCGCTGTTTCTGCCATGAATTTCACTCCGCAGAACAAAATTACATCAGCATCTGTTTCTGCCGCTTTTATCGACAAGCCCAGGGAATCCCCTATGTAGTCTGCTATCTTGAACATCTCCGGCATTTGGTAGTTATGCGCCAGAATAACAGCGTTTCTCTGCCTTTTCAGCTCCAGAACCAGCTCTATCATCCTGTCGGTTTCAGGCAAGAAGCTTTGGGCCAGCATAGTCTCTGCCATAGGGGCAGGCTAATCCTTTTCTTTTAAATACTTAAGCAATGAGGCAATGGAAGCAGGCATATGAAATAAAGCGGCAAAATTTGCCTATAAACAGAAAAATTTATTAAGCAATTTCATCCACTTCTTCGTATGTATCTTATAACATCAAGAAATGACAGGGAATCTATGCAGCTTGCAAAATTTGCAGCGGATTACTTAAGGAGCAATAAGATAAAATTTAGGCTGGACAGGGAAATGAAAGAATTAGGCGAAATTGATTGCGAGATTGTGATAGCCATAGGCAATGACAGGTTTATACTGGAAACATTCAGGAGATTAAACAAGTCCCAAGCGCCGGTTTTTGCCGTTGCCTCTGCGCAAAGCTTTTTGGCTCAGGCAAATGCCATAAATCTCAAGCACTACCTAAATTTAATCAAAAAAAGCAAATATAGCATATTCAAAAGATCACGATTGATTGCAAGGCTTGACAGGGCAACAACGCCAATTGCGCTGAATGATATAGGCTTGTTCTCTGCCAAAGCAGCGTCTTTGCTGAAATATTCGCTTATCTTAAATGACGAGGTGTTTTGGAAAGACTCAAGCGACGGCATAGTTGTTGCAACCCCTACTGGAAGCACAGGCTACTCATTATCAGCAGGTGGCCCGATAATCTTTGGCGAACCCAATATAATCACACTAACTTCAATTTCATCCTTAGAAAAGCATTCCCCTATTGTTGTTTCTGACAGCACAAAAATAAAAATAACAGGAATAGACGGATATAGGCCAATCTTGGTCATGGACGGGGAATTCAGAACTCCTGTGAACGCCAAAGAAATCTCCATTGAAAAATCCCCTTATGATGCTAATTTCGTGATATTCACAAAGGAGCACCAGCTTGAAAGCAAGCTGAAGAAAAGGACTTTCAAGTTAGACTTGGACAGGCTGAAAGATTTGCCGGCAAGCTCAAAGCTGGTCTATAAGATACTGGCTTATGAAGGCAGCATGACGCAAAAAGACCTGATTAATGCATCTTTGCTGCCCGAAAGGACGGTTAGATACGCATTAAATACACTAATGAAAAACGGGGTAGTCACTCATCAGCCGCATTTTGCAGATGCAAGGCAGACAGTTTATGGGATTTGAAAATATTGGATTCTAGTGATTTTTTAATGCTTTTAACTGTGCTCTCACCTATGCCACTTAATTCTTTAAAATCTTTTTTTTCTGCATTCATAATATTTCTTATATTGTCAAATCTAGAGAAAAGCATCTCCAGCTTTCTTTTGCTTATTCCAAAAAATTTTGATGCATGGTATATTCTATCTTTTTTCAGCACATGTATCGGATATCCAAAATTTCTTTGACGGTAGATTCTTTTTATAGTGTTTATAGTTTGCCCTATGTCCTTAGAGAACATGACTTTGACATCTGAGTCTAGGGTTATGTCTATTAATCCGGAATAGAGATACTCTATATTGTTGACGTAATCAAAATCAAAAAACCCCTCTATCAAAAGATATTTTTCAGTGTAAAATCTGCTTATGTTTTCCATCTGCTCTTTTAACCTGTTGTTTTTTATGGAGGAAAAGAAATCAGACAATGTTTTCCTTTCAATGACGGTGTCAGAAAATGTGTAATCACCATATTTTAAGGCTAGGGCTCTAGTCGGCAAAAAAGGCTCTAATTTTTTTATTATTTCATCAGGCTCATGGCAGTCTATAAGGAGCATTGTATGTCTGCCGAAAAATCTTTCCTTTTTATATTTCACGCGCACATGTCCAGTGTCCAGTGCTTGTGGGATGTATATTTTGCACTATCCAATAACTTAAAAAATCAAGCAATATCCCTCACTTTATGTACGAGGAAGTTGTTGAAAAAATTCTAAAATCTTTAAATGAAAACTTAATCGCGTCATCACGCCCCAAATTGTCAGGCAAAGGCTATAATGCGCACAGCATTGATGTAAAAAATTTTCATGAAATAGAAAAAAACATTTCAAACAAAAGAATCGCCTATGTTGATGGAGGGAATGCTGAAATTATTGGCTCTGGAAATTTTTCTTTGAGTTTAATAAGGGTTTGCCATGCGGTTTATCAAAATAACAAAAAATTATTGGCCAAAAAATCAGATTTTTTTCTTTTTGTAAATGCAATAATTAAAAATGATGAAATATTTTATGCAACCTCGACTTTTGGTTTAAAAGGCCCTGATTTTTTAGAGGATATTTCTTTCAGTTCTTTTGACCATACCTTAATGCTCGGCGCTAACAGGGCAGAGATAAGCAATGTAGCAAATGCAATTAGAAGATTTGCAGAGTTAAGATTGGCAAAAATCATCTCGAAGGATAATTTTTGCGATGTTATTGTTCTTGACGGCAATTTGCAGAGCACATTAACAAATGAAAGCTCGTATTTAAATGAGCTTTATAATTCATGCGAGACAAACAATGTTATTTTGACGGCAATAAGCAAAACAGCATCCTTATTTACGGATGATGGGAATTTGTTAAGCGTGGTTTTGGACAACATTAGTAATATCCCATCTTGGTTTTATTACCCTATTGCAGATATAAATAACCCCAGTC
>JACPTD010000127.1 GCA_016192955.1 Candidatus Woesearchaeota archaeon
AATCATCTGGATATTTTTCAAGCATATAATAATACAATCAAAGAGTATGATGGAGAAACTCCTTGCATGAAAGAAAGATTGTTGAACAAAAAGTGGACTTGGACGGATGTCTTTATGTATCGTTAACTATACCATTCCCTAGCCTATCATGACCTCCAATTCGTGCCAAAACATCTCTTCCCACAGTTGCTACCAATTCTCCTAAATGTCTGAAGGGAACCAAATCTTCTGCACCAGACACAGTCATTGGCACCAAGAGGTCTTCTCCCCATATCCCTATATGTGCCCCTCCATTATGTTGACCATTTAAATACGAGGCTAAGTATTTCAAGAGCTGTATAAAAAGAACTCTGTTAACAGGCAATGTTCCTTCTTCGTTGCCCCTCATTCCAAGCATATTGGCATGTTTATATGCTGATACAACAACCGCACTTGCTTGGCCACCAGCCATCTCAAACAATTCAGATCTTTGGTCGCTGGAAAGCCCATAGCCATCCAATATAACTTCCATAGACCTAGAAGGATTTCCGTTATTTACATCTGGATGCTCTAAAGACGGAGCCCATGGACCTTGGACTTTGGATATATGGTATGGGCTACAAGATGCTCGTCTTTGTAATCCCCTCACCGCTCGTTTTTGTACTCCTTTTATCATAAGGCTATAAACGAAAATATTGTTTATTTTAAAATTTTTTCAATTTCAAAACTCAATCTCAACTTCCAAATCCTTTTCAGGATGCTTGCCTCTTGTCGGCTCAAAGATGATATGCTCTGCTGATGTTGCTGCCTTTATCTCGGCTTCGACTTCGTCAAAATCAATCTCCTCTATCTTTGCCTTTATTGTCAGCTTTTTTATCGGCGTTTTCAATGAAAGCTGTTTTGCTGTCTTCTGCCTTCTTGCAAACTCAATGACTTGGACAACAAAATCGCCGATTTTTTCAGCGTGCTCGTCAATCATTTTTATATCTGGCCATTTGGTCAAATGAATGCTTTTTGTTTTCTCATGACTTTTGTAATACAATTGATACAGCTCCTCTGTGATGAACGGCATTATTGGAGCCATCAATTTTATTATTGCCAGCAAGGTGTTATACAAACCGTATTGCGCAGACAGCCTTGCATCTTCTCCACTTTTGTCGGCATTGTAAAGCCTGCCTTTGATTATTTCAAGGTAATCGTCGCAAAAAGTATGCCAGAAGAATGTTTCTGTTTCAAGTTTTGTATGAGAATATTCATAATTCATGAAATTTTCAGTTGCGTCCTTGGCAACCTTGCTCAGCTTTGACAAAACCCATCTCTCTGTCAAATGAAGCTTGCCTGGCCTTTGCAGTTTATAATCCTTCAAATGCAGATAAGCGAATTTTGACGCATTCCATATTTTTGTGATAAATTTGCTGCCTGTCACCAAATCTTTTTCCTGGAACGGCATATCATCGCCGAGCTTGCTTCCTGCTGCCCAAAATCTCAATGCATCGGCGGAATATTTTTTTACCATATCCCTTGGATCAATGATATTTCCCTTGCTCTTGCTCATCTTCTTGCCATAAGGGTCAAGCACAAAGCCGGATATCATAACATCATGCCATGGAATGTTTTTGTGGTGAAAACAGCTTTTTACAACAGTGTTGAAAAGCCAGAACGTGATTATGTCATGCGCCTGGGGCCTTAGATTCATTGGAAACAGCTTTTTCTGCGTATTTTCGTCAAACAAGCCTATTGCAATGTCAGGAGTCAATGAGGAAGTTGCCCAAGTGTCAAGAACATCTTTCTCTCCTGTAAAATCCAAAGAGCCGCATTTGCATTCCTTTAATGGCTTGTCAACCAATGGGTCAACGGGCAATTGATTTTCATCCGCAACAATGATTTCAGCGCATTTTCTGCAGTACCACACAGGAATCGGGATGCCAAAATGCCTCTGCCTTGAGATGTTCCAGTCCCATTTCAAGCCATTGACCCAGTTTTCATATCGTATACGCATATGCTCAGGATGCCATTTAATCTTTCTCCCGTATTCTATGAAATCTTCCTTTAAGTCAAGATATTTGATGTACCATTGCCTGGAAACCATGTACTCGACAGCTGTTCCGCACCTTTCGTGAACGTTAACTGCATGCTTTAACGGCTCTGTCTTCTTAATCAAGCCCAATTTGCTTAAATCGTCAACTATCCTTTTTCTTGCTTCTGCAATCGTCAAGCCTTTATATGCTCCAGCCTTTTCGTTGAGAGTGCCGTCAAAATTCAGGATGTAAATATTGCTTTTGACACTATGCCTTGTTTCCCAGTCCAAAAATTGCGCATCTCCGCTGCTGCAGAAATAAACAACACCAGTTCCGAATTCCGGGTCTATCATGTCATCTGCAGTTAATTCAATTTTCGCATTAGTGAGGGGCATCTCCACTTTTTGACCGACATATTTTTTGTATCTTTCATCATTTGGGTTTACGGACATGCCGACACATGAAGGATATAATTCAGGCCTCGTGGTCGCAAATACAAGAGGATCTCCTTTTTCTGTCTTAACCCCAATATACGCCAAATTGGTCGTTTTTTCCTCGTCTTTCATCTCAACCTGCGCGATTGCTGTCTGGCACTCCGGACACCAGATTGTCGGGCCTTCTTTTCTGTAGCATCTTCCAGACTTATACAGCTCGATAAATGATTTCTGCGATATTTTCTGGCAGTGCTCATTGATTGTTGTGTAAAAAATATTGAAATCCGCGCTTATGCCTATTCTTTTCCAGTCATAGACAAAGTCAGGCCTTATGTCTTCCAGTGTTTTTAAGCATAATTCCACGAACTCTTTTCTTTTCATAAACTGGCCTTTGACATTCTTCATCTTCTCTATCATTCTCTCCGTTGCCAGGCCATTGTCGTCTGTGCCGAACGGGTAAAAGACATTCCTGCCGAGCATCCTCTGGAACCTCACAACAAAATCCTGCTGCGCGTAAGAGAATGAGTGGCCAAGGTGCATTTTCCCGGAAACAGTCGGAGGCGGAGTGTCAACCGAATAAATCTCGGCTTTGCTTTTATGGTCAAATGAATAGGTTTTTTCCTTTTCCCAGAACTCAAGCCATCTCATTTCAGAGTCTTTAGGGTTGTAGTTTTTTGGAAGTTGCATATAATAGAAGTAAAGAGTTTCATTTTTAAAGTTTTGCCATTCAAAATAATTCTGTAGGAGTTGGAATAGTTGAAATAACAGGTTGGACTATTATAGTTAAAATAATCAATGCTATAAAAATTTGTTAAATGCAATTAAATTTAAGTTTCCTCTTTTTACGGGAATTCTCTCTATTTGAGAAAGGGCACGACTCTAACGGATTTTAATATATTTGATTTTTTAATCTTTGGATGGTATCGTAGGTTTTTAATAAATCCTCTTCACTGACATAAATTATCAATTCAGGTCTTCCAGTCAATATCTCGAAAATATTTATGTCATTAACCGCTAATTCAGAAGTTATATACGCAATTATACCTTTTATTTTTGGTGCTTCGTTAGGAAAAATCAAGTTTATTTCAGAAATTTGACTATAGATAGTTATAATGTCTTTGTTGGAAAAAATGTCTTTTATTTTTTTGACATTAAATTCATCAACAAATAGCTTGACAGACAAAGAGCCTAATACTATTTTTAAGGTTTCATTTTTATTAAAATTGATTAAATTTAAAACTTTTGATATATTTTTAAGAATTTCTTCAGACTTTTCAAGATAGATTATAGATATATTATCTTTAGTTGAAACCTTAATGTCTTTGAATAAACCTAAAGTTTGTTTTTTCTCTGATTTTATTTCAAATCTTCTAAGTGCTGTAACCAGTGCCTCAAATTTATCCTTCTCCAATCTTTCCGCTTCAATTATGTATTTTGCCAAAGCCCTTCTATTCACTATGCCTTTTGCGCTTGCTTTCCTTATATCAGGATTCTTATTAAAAAAGCCTTGCAAAAGTAAGTTCATATTAATTTGTGTCATTTTTATTTAAAATAAGTCAAAACTATATAAATCTTTCGATTTATGTCACAAATTTAATATATAACCAATCGTTTCTATGAATATCAAATTCAATGGAGGACAAAATGACAACATACAGTCGTGATTTACGGTGGCAATTTAAGGATAGGAGTTTTGGGAGGCATAGGCCCAGAAGCAACTGGCGAATATTACCTTAAGTTAATCAAAGGACTGCAACAATCTGGTCTTATCAGAGACAATACAGATTTTCCTTATATCATTGTTCATAGTATTCCAGCTCCAGAACTAGTAGGTAAAAATAATTCTCAATACCTTGAACCATACAAAGCCGGGCTGATGGCAATTGATAAGTCATTTGTTGATGCTATTATAATGGTGTGCAATACAATCCACTTGCACCATGCCGAATTGCAAAAGGAAACAACAGCACCTATTATGGACTTAAGGCAAAAAGTTAAAGAGAGGCTTGCAAGAGATGGAGTTAAAAAAATTGCAGTTATTGGAACACCCTCCACTATTAGTGAAGGGCTTTATAGATTTGATGGTATTGATTATGTTGTTTTAACAGAACAAGAAATTGATGGTTTAAGTTCTGCGATATTCAAGTATAATAAAGGCGAAGACCAAGAAACACAAAAAAGATTTGTTGAAAATATAGCCAGACAAACCATAGGCAAAGGAGCAGAAGCAGTAGTGCTTGGATGTACTGAATTTGCAGTCATGCTAAAAGATTCTGATATTCCAAAAATAGACACCTTAGATGTGCTTGTTGATGCTACAATTGATTTTTATCGAGGAACGAAAACACAAAAATTTTCAGGACGCGGATTAAAATGAGACTAGAAGATTTGCCTGAGATAAAGGACGGAATGATTGCAGAAATAGGTTTTATAAACCCTGATGAACCCAAAGCCGATCCTAAATTTCGCTTATTTTATATTGAACGAATTAGGTATTTAAAAAAAGTCACACCGTTTGATGGTTCCGATGCATATTTTGAAGAAGTTGATAAAGAATCAGCAGAGAGGGATTTTACAGCTTTAAGAATTTATATGATTAAACGTCAAACAGATGATAGTAAACTTCGATTTGAGGAGAAGGGTAATGTGAATCTGGATGCAATAGTTTCATTCAGACCATTGGAATATAAACCACAAGAGGGATTAAAATGAAACCAAATTATGAAACACTCGGACTAAAAGCAATAACGATTAATGAATTACTAGATCAGATAAGAAAAGATTTGTCTAATAAGAAAACACAAAAATACCTTGAGACAGGTCCTTGCGATACTGTTTACATTGATGGATATCCTTATCGCTCAGCACCGGTTTAAGGTGTAAAATGACGATTGACTTTTTTGCAAAGCCACAGGGCTATGTAAATCATCCTATGGGTCCTTTAAAAAAGCACGAGAGAAAATTTCTTGAAAGAGAGATTGGGGAACTATGTCCTAAATTAGAATTCATGAGATATTATCATCCAGCAGGTTTAGGCTATTGGCAAAATGAAACAGAAGATTTTCTTAAATTTCAATGCCCCGCTCAAAATGGAGATATCCCTGATGAGTGTATGAAGTATAAGTCTTATTGCACTTATATGTTGGCAAACAATGAATTGCTAAAAGGCTTTGATTCAGTGTATTAAAAGTAGTCTAGGTCATCGGCTTGTTCTGTATTTATCACAAAATAAACCAAAACATTTATATATAAGTTAATACTAATTAGTTATTAATTAATAATAATTAGTGATTAAAATGCCAGAATTAATCGAAAGGAAGAAACTAGAACATTCACCAACATTAAACACTGTGTTTATGGTAGAAGAAACTCTAAAAAACATGGATGAAAGTGTAATTTCAGTTGCTGAACTCAAAAGAAAACTCCCTAAACAAATAAATCACAATACTCTTAAATTAATTCTTGAATATTTGGAAGAAAGCAACAAAATAGCAGTAACAATGAAAGGAATTACATGGATTCATAACACAAATCCAAAAATAAGAAAAGCTATAAAAGAAGGTCTTGAATTATGAAAAAAGTCAGAGTAATTTTTTCTCCAGAAGCAGAAGAAGTGTACAAACACCTTAATGAAATTGCTCCAAATTCAAAAGTGGATAGGTCAATTCTAAACGCCATAAACAAAAAAGTAGAACTTATTAAGGCAAATATTCATTATGGAGAGCCAATTGCTAAGAGACTTATTCCTGAAGAATATAAAACAAAATATGAAGCTACAAATCTTTTCAGAGTAGAACTTCCTAACTTTTGGCGCATGATGTACACATTGACAGATGGAGATAGCCAAATTGAAATTGTTGCTTTCGTTCTTGATATTTTAAATCATAAAGAATACAATAAAAAATTTGGTTATAAATAACTACTTCTTGCCTTTCTATCTTCCTTGATGACTTTTACTTTGTTCGCTTTAATCGAGAGAATAGATAATAAAAATTTAAGGTTTATATACCTTACCAATATAACTGACAGTAATTTAAGTGGCCATTGTTAAAGAATTACCTACTTGTGTTTTATCTCGAAGCGCACCTGTTCGGCCCAAACTCAAGCTGCTCGCCCATTTGCCTTGGAAGCCGCATTAAACCCGAATTTATGCTTTTTATTTGCCCGTAGTTTGGCGGCATCATTGGAAGATTGTTTAGTATATAGCTTACAAATTCCTGCTCCGAGCTTATTTTTAATGTCAGGTTATTGTAAAGTAAATTGCCTAATTTTTCGCAAATCGGCACTTTAGCGCAACTAGTGAAATGCGCCGGCAAGATTATTAGCTTATTGCCTAATTCTTTTACCCTGTTTAATGCTGAGAACAGAATCTTAGCGCCTTTTTCTATGTCTTCCTTATTCCTTCCCAAGTCAGGCCTGCCAACGCCTTCCAAAAATAATGTATCGCCGGTTAAAAGCGCCTTATCATTGACAAGCAGGCAAACGCTTCCATCAGTATGCCCTGGAGTTTTTATTATTTTGATTGAATTATCGCCAATTTTCAATTCGTCAAGAGTGTCCAAATCAAGAAAATCTGCCTTTGCTTTTAAATCAGTTCCGGAAACATAGTATTCTGTCTTTGTAAATTCTTTCAAAGCCATTGCTCCTGACAAATGGTCTGCATGCACGTGGGTTTCAATAATGCCAATAATCCTTAGCCCATTTTCTTTTGCAATTTCTAGATACTCCTCAACAAATTGGGAAGGGTCAACAATGAAGCACTCTTTTGTTGAATTGGAGCCTATCATATAGGACAGGCAGCCTTTTCCAACCCTTATGATTTGCTTTAGCAATAAGTCATTTTCATTTGCAACATCAACTGCCTGGTGCAAAGCGTTCCATCCCATCATTCCTTTTTCAAGAACTAATGTATTATAGCCCATTGATTCAAGCAGCATTGAGGCATTTTGAGAGGTTACTCCGGCATTGCAAACTGTGACAATTTTCTTGTCTTTCGGCAATTGGCAGAGTTTTTGCTTTACATCCCCAAAGTTCCCATTCCAAATGTCATCATAGACATCAACATTTATGCTGTCTTTTATGCTCCAGTCTTTAAAGCTGTCAGAATGCCTTATGTCAAGGATTAAGACAGACTTATCGCTGCTTTTTATTAGTTCCTTTGGGGTTATTGACTTCATTTTATAAAAACTTAGGGCGAACACCCACTGATTTATCTGTGGGGTGGGGCCAGTTTCCCCCTTCCAGTAATTGTGCAAGAGTCAACATCATGTAAACGATAGTATTGTCTGTTTGCTTTCATCCATCTTTGGCAATTGCTTTAACTGCGTGCATATAATGGCTCTAAACTTGCTTATCCCAACCACTGAAACAAAAGAGCCTAATTTCAGCTGCTCAGCAAGAGCAAAATTTTCCTTATGCGTCTTAACAACAACAAAATTGTATTTGTCATCCTCTTTCTGAATAATCAGCTTAATGCTGCCTTTCTTAGTCTTTCCCTTTTTAATGAGCTTTCCTTTGACTCTAACGCGGCTTTTAAATGCTTTTACTTTCTTTTCCTGGCTTGCTAATTTAGAAAGCGTGTTGATAAGCGTCCTATCAATCTTGTTTTTTGGGATTATTCTCATCCTCTTCCGCTTTTTTCATGGTTGCCAGCATCTGCTGAATGGCTATATAAGCGCCTGTTCCGAACATTTCTTCGGCCAAATCTCTTTTTGACATTGCTTTAAGCTCCTCTTTTCGTTCTTTCCAAACATCAGGAAATGCCCCTTCCACCAAAGAATTGGTCAGGTTCTCAGGAATAAGCTTGTCCATAGGAATATCAACGTGGACTTCTCCCAAGTCTTCTCCTTTCGCTAGTTCGTCTGCGTTTTGAAAGCAATCGTAACACATATGCTTCTTTGATTTTTGCAGCATATCCTTAGGGCACTCAATTTCCTTGCCGCAAAAAGTACAATTGACTTTTACTGATTCTTTACCATCAATATCTTGAGGTTCTTTCATTTCAGGCTTTCCTTAATAATCTTCTTTTCTTCTTCAGTAATTCCGTATAGCTTATAGACTTCTTCGTCATTTTCATTGTCAAGCCTTTTCTGGTTCTGGGAGCCTTTTTTGCTTTTCTCTTTCAGGTTCAACTATGTAGTTCTCTTTACTTATTACGGGTTTCTTGGTTTTTCTTTCAAGCTCCAATCTTGCTTTTTTAGCCACATTTCCTCCTTCTTTTGAGACTTTATGGTGCTCTTTAAAGGTGCTGGGATCTTTAACTCTCTCAATTTCTGCCGTAGACGCCTCACCCAACATTGTAAATATCAACTCTAAATCCCTCATGTGGTCTCTTAGGTTTTCCTTTGTAAGCCCTTTAAATTTTTTGTATTCTGAAGGCGTCATGCCGAAGGTTGCTTTTGATATTTCCGCAGTGAGTATTG
>JACPTD010000124.1 GCA_016192955.1 Candidatus Woesearchaeota archaeon
AAACATAGATTATATTCGGGTATGGCTTATGCTTCTCAATCATCAATCCTTCATGCCTAAGCATAACATCTTCCTTGTCAAAATACCCGTCCTGTACCTCGCTATTTACTATGTTAATGGATGCCCTGTAAAGCAGCCCTAAAGAAGTGTCCAATGTTATTGAGAAATCCTCAAAATTTAGTTTGGTGCTGCCAATAGTTAACTCCAATGGATAATCCAGCAAGACAATTAAAGCTTCATCATTAAGCGCAGTCTCGATTTTGGATTTGCCTTCTTGGACTGTATATCCCTTTTCCTTAAATATGCTGAAGTTTATGCAATTTTTCAGGTTATTGCTGATGCGCTCAGCCAGCTCCTTTTCAATGTCCTGCCTTAAAAGAAGAGTGTTTTCATAACCCGTTCCGGTTTTGTAAATTGCAAGGGTATTTAATTCAGTGCCATTCCAAATAATTCCAGATTTTGGGTTAAATGCTCCTCCTTTGCCGGCTATCTGCTCTATTAATGGTTTTGCAGCCTGAATGACGCATTCTTTTATGTAAAGATTGACTGAATTCCTTTCATAGTTGACATCAACTTTGGCTCCTTGGATTTTTTGATTGGCAAAATTTGCATAGTAGAATAAAACGCCAAAACTTATCAAAACCAGTATGCCAATAATAATAAATAGGCTTATTTGGCTGTTTTTATTCCGCATTTTCAATTTTTGCCGCTGATTTTAGCGCATAGCATCCTTCTTTTTGATAAGTATCATAGATATTGCCACAAACGTCAAAATTCCCCCTTAATGCAAAATTGATATAGCATCCGTCTTTGGATGACAAGCTTTGGACCCTTGAGCAGTATTGAAAGTTGTTTGTTGCATCAGCAAGGCTGGAAAAGCATCTGTCCTTAATGTCAGTGGATAGCGAATCGCATATTTTTTCAGCTTTAAATTGGTCTTTCTTAGCAAGCTCATAAATTTCAGAAGTTTTCATATCCAAAAAATTTTCATTATCCCGGCTTTCTGAAGGTATTTGCGTTTTTCTGCTTTCAGACGAGCTGTTTAAATCTACAAGCTCTTTCTGCTCTGCATGAAGCGGTTTAGCTTCGCTTATAATCCTAAATTTTGCAGTCGATAACTTTGTGTTGCCGTTGCATCTTGCCCTGAGCCTTAAAATGTAACTGCCGGCGTTCAAATTTTTCAGATTTAGCGTGATTTTTTTTGGCAAATTGCTGTTTAGCTCCATAACCTCCTGCTTAGCTAAAACAACCGAGACATTGCTCAAATCAAAAATTTCATAAGCGGCTAAATCCATGCATGGCTTGCTTGAGCGCAGGTTTACTGAAAAACTAAGCGATTCATTTTTATTTAGGCTTTCTTTGTCTAAGGCAATGCTTATCCCATTTTCCATTTCATTATTTGTTTTTTTGCCAAAGTAAACAAAGAGCATTATAAAAATAACAAGAAATATAATTATGAAAAGCAGAGATACTAGATAAAAATTACTTTTGGACTTCATAGAGGAAATGCCATCTTTTAAAAATTAGTTTATACTTTACTTTATGAATGATGGAATTTATAAACTTTAGCCATATTGAGTGTGCAAGAGCTGCTAAAAAAACAAAAGAGCATGATTTGTCATAATTTTTTATGGTTAAAGCAGCTACAACACAAACTATTTATACCCTTTTTTCTTTCTGCACCACATGCGAGTATTGAATTTTGAGGAGCTTAATCTTGAAAAGCAATCAATTATTGAGTCTATAATAAATGGCGCTGTATTCATTCATCCAACTGACACAATATACGGCATTGGCTGCAATGCCCAGGACTCAAAGGCAGTCAGAAAGATCAGGCAGTTAAAGGAAAGGGCGACAAACCCGTTTTCCGTCATTGCCCCTTCACTCCAGTGGGTTCACGAAAACTGCATTGCTGCAAAAAAGGCAGAAGAATGGCTTAAAAAGCTGCCGGGCCCATACACTTTGATTTTGAAATTAAAAAAAAGCAATTGCGTTGCAAAGGGAGTCAACAATGGATTAAAAACAATTGGCATCAGGATTCCGAACCATTGGATAAGGAAGCTTGCTGCGGAAGCAAATGTGCCTGTTGTGACAACATCTGTGAACAGAAGCAATGAGGATTACATGACCTCTCTGGAGGATTTGGATCCATTAGTTAAAGGAGGCATAGACTTTGCTATTTACGAAGGCAAAAAAGAAGGAAAGCCAAGCAAAATAATTGATTTGACTGAAGAGGTAAAGGTTATAGAGAGATAAATTTTTAAAAGAATTGTTCTTTTAGCGGCATTATGGAAACGAAGTACAAGCCATTAAAAATACTTGCAGCAGGAGACATCCATGGAGATACTTCCCAGGCTAAAAAGCTGGCTGAGCAGGCGGAAAAGGAAAACATCGATTTGGTTGTATTGTGCGGTGACCTGACTTATGCAGAGACATCCACAGAAGGAATAATAGGCCCATTCGTAAAGAAGGGCAAGAAAGTGATTTTGATTCCTGGCAACCATGAGACTGTTGCAACAGCTGATTTTCTTGCTGAGCTCTATGGCGCAATAAACCTGCACGGCTATTCCATAAAATACAAGGGGATTGGCTTGTTTGGATGCGGAGGAGCAAATATCGGCATGTTCCAGCTTGGCGAAGATGAGATTTTTGAGCTGATAAAAAAGGGCTATGAAAGAATCAAGGACGCAAAAAAGAAGATACTTGTAACCCATGTCCATCCAAGCGGCTCCTTAATGGAGAAATTCACCCAGGTATTCCCAGGAAGCGAGGGCGTCAAGAAAGCAATTGACACTTTCAAGCCCGATATCTTGCTCTGCAGCCATGTGCACGAGGCAGAGGGCATAGAGGAAAAGATTGGCAAGACAAAAGTCATTAATGTTGGGAAAAAGGGAAAGGTTATTGAGATTTAGATTTTAATAAAACTCAATGCCATATTTTTTATCTTTTGATTTGGACTTTGAGCTCAGCTCTTCCTCCTCATCTTCGTCTTCAGGCTCCTTGACAGGCTCCATCTTCTTCAATTCTTCCTCGCTGAAAAGCTCTGCAAACAGGTCATCTGTTGATTCTGAAGCTTCATCTTTTTGTGTTTCTTGGGTTTCCTGAGCCGTTTCAGAAGCTGTTTTGGTGTCAGAAAATGCGCTGACATCGCCAAAAATATTGGCTACCGGGCTCGCTCCTGCCTCCTGAGAAGGCTGGTTTGTGAATATTTCCTGTGAATCTCCAACCAAGTGCTGCAGCATCTTGATGACTTTCCTTATGTCATCATGCGAGTCGTGCGATGTATCCACTGTTATTTTCATAGTGCCACTCTTGAATAGCAAGCTTAAAAATGTTTCGATTAGGGAATGGTATAGTTAACGATACATAAAGACATCCGTCCAAGTCCACTTTTTGTTCAACAATCTTTCTTTCATGCAAGGAGTTTCTCCATCATACTCTTTGATTGTATTATTATATGCTTGAAAAATATCCAGATGATT
>JACPTD010000125.1 GCA_016192955.1 Candidatus Woesearchaeota archaeon
CTCTCGCCCCGTAATGCAGGGCGAGTTATTCAAGTTCACATACCAATAAATGCGACGCGCGTTGGCGTCGCCTAGATTTTTATAGGATTTTTGATTATTTTTTAATTTTTATGAATAGAAGTAATTATTGGATGAAGCTGTTTGCCGCAATAAATATAAAAACAATCTATGGCTAACATACTAAAATGACAAGGCTGGTGCTGGACCTGACAAAAAGCATTGATGAGAACGCTTCTGCTTATTTTGAAAAAGCCAAGAAAATAAAGAAAAAGACTGAAGGCGCTGAAAAGGCTTTAAATGAAAACGCGAAAAAGCTGAGGGATTTTGAGGCGAAAAGGGAAAAGATTGTTTTGAAAGAGGCTGAGCAGGAAAGGCTAAAGGAAAGAAGGCATGAATGGTACGAGAAGTTCAGGTGGTTTATCAGCTCTGAAGGCTTTCTGGTCATAGGAGGCAGGGATGCAACCTCAAACGAGATTGTTGTGAAAAAGCACACCGAGCCAAATGATTTAGTATTTCATACAGACATGGCCGGCTCGCCATTTTTTGTCGTAAAAAGCGAAGGCAGGCCTATTGGAGAAAAAACAAAGGAAGAGGCTGCTGACGCGACATGCACATTCAGCAAGGCATGGAAGCTCGGGCTGCACACAAGCTCTGTTTTTTATGTGAACCCGGAGCAGGTCAGCAAAAAGACAAAAGCCGGAGAGTACATGGGCAAGGGCGCATTTATGATTTACGGCAAGACAAATTATATAAGCAATAAAGTCAATTTGGCTGTCGGAATAACAAAACAGCAGCAGATTATGTCGGGCCCGTTAGGCGCTGTAAAAGCGAATTGCGATAAATTTGTTGTTTTGGAGCAGGGCAGCGAGAAGGCAAGCTCTGTTGCGAAATACATCCAGCACAAGATTGGAGGCGCAATTGATGAGATAATAAGGGCATTGCCTAGCGGCGGGCTTAAAATTAAAAAATAAAATGCTAATAAAAATACAGTCAGAAACCCCAAAATTCAAGTGCAACGCTTGCGGAAGCTGCTGCAGCCATATAAGAGGCATCATTCCGAAAGAAGACAGGGAATTCCTTAAAGAGCATGCTTTTGGAAAAATGCCAGTTGTCCAGCTTGTTCCTGTTGAGCAGATGACCTTTCCATTGTGGGACTGGGAAGCAAAAAGGTTCATGGAATGGCAGAATGAAGCTGGCGTTGATGCAAATATAAAGCCTTTACGCGCAATAATGGACTTGAATTCAAATAAAGCTATTATTTTGACATATTTTATGGATGGCGAAACTGACGCATGCCCTTTTCTTAAAGGCAGCAAATGCCTGATTTATCACACAAAAAGGGCGTATGTTTGCAGGCTGTTCCCTTTCAACAGAGGGCCATTCCTTAGCCACCAAGGCATGACTTTAAAAGAAGAGCTTTTCGGCGAATGCGGGGCAATGGAGCATATCCTGCCTCAAGTGCCGGATAATTTCAATGAAATGATAAAATTTTTAAATGATGCATTCCCTGACGGCTCTTTCATTAACGCTGTGCAGAATGACATGGTTATAGAGTGGGCAAACAGGGCAATTGTCGGCCTGGTGAGGAAAAAGATTATAAAGCCCGCGATGAATCACCCTTATAATTTTTTATTAAAGAGAATTGAAAATGCCGAGAAAATCGGCTTTACGGATTTTTTGGTTGAAAGCGGCTGCTTGAGCAAAGAAGAAATGAAAAATTTAATAGAAAGGTTTGATGATAACACAGATGCGAATGAGAAGATAAGGCAGTTTATCAGCTTATGATGATTTCATCACAGGAAATGCGCCAGCTTGAAGCGTCAAGCGGCATTCCAAGGGCAGTTTTGATGGAGAATGCCGGAAAGGCTGTTTATCGGATTCTTAAGCAGAGATTTAGCTTGAAGGACAGGAAAATTCTTGTTGTTTGCTACCATGGCAACAATGGAGGGGACGGCTTTGTTTCTGCAAGGTATTTGTGTGATGAGGCAGAGACAGATGTGTTGTTTATTGGCGATGAAGGCAGATTAAAAAAAGAGGCATTGGCTAATTTCAGAAAAATAGGGCATAACGAAAAAATACAATTTCTTGTTGACGAGGAAGTGGACTTTGACGCTTATGACATCATAGTTGACGCAATCCTTGGGGTCGGGATAAAAGGAAGGCTGAACAGGGAGATCTCCGCAATAGTGGATGACATCAACAATTCAAAGGCTTACAAGGTCTCCATTGATGTTCCAACCGGATTGGACCCTGATACTGGAAATGTAGCTGACAAATGCGTTAATGCAGACTTGGTTGTTACGCTCCATGACATAAAAAAAGGGCTTGAAAAAATGCAGGACAAGGTCATAGTTGTTGATATTGGGCTGCCTAGATAAAATATTAAAAATTTCTATGATATACTTCTTGGATATTATATTTCTATTAATCTGGTGCTAATGCTCTATGCAAGTGATGGAGTTGTGAAATAAAGCGTGTCATTATAAATTCTTCACGAGAAAATTTAAGACCATGGTTTGTTGTTGCCATCCAATAATCCCAATCAATCATTCTAGAAAATTCAGGCTCTTTTTGTTCAACCCACAGATCAATCTGCTTATCTAGATAGGCGCTTTTAATGGGGGGTAATGCCAAACCCATTCTTTTTGCTGCACAATATAGTGCAAGTCTATTTGAATACCCCGGTGTCCACGGGTCTGATCCTATATCATAATCTTTTAATGATTCTTCAAGTATTCTTCGCTTCTCGGGAGCTATATCAATGGGCAGACCTAAACCTTTTCTTCTATTAGCAAGTTTAATGTAATTATGATAAGGTTCTCTTTCCCAACAATCTTCTTCTGCGTCAGCAAAAAGTCTTATGTCATCCTCACTTAATGTAACTTTTAAACCCAGTCTCATCATTTTTTCAAGCCTATAAGTCGCTTCATCCATCTCTCTTCTGCCGTGAGTTCTAAAAGAAGCAATGCGACGAGCATTTGCCCCAGCCATTAATTTGTGGCTTTGTGCAGATGGCTTGTAGTGTGCATCAAGCAAATTTGACGAATATACAGCAAAAACTAAAAATTCATCTAAAGCACGCTCAAATTCTTGCCATGTACCGCCCCGAAACCCACTATCAGATATATCCACGCTATCGACAAAATCAAATTGCCCAAGTCTTGCCTCGATACCTTTTACAAATGATTCTACTTGTTGCTTTTTTGGACTTGATAAAGCAATTCTGCGGCGATAAATTTCAGCATCTATTTCATTTCCTAGATCGTCAACCACAGTAACCATGTTCACTTCTAACTTGATTCTGTATTTAAATCTTCGTATTTTTATCACTTAAAAGTAATTATATATTTTAAAACTTTTGTTAATCTTCTATATGGAAAATAATTATAACAATATTTATATAAATCTTTATACATTCATGGTATAGGCAGGGACTGCGCCAGCTAAAGAATAAAGGCAAAGATAGCGATAAAGGAGTATGGCGGATATGTTTATACCAAAGAAAAAAAGTGAAATATCCCGCAAAGCAGAAAGTAAAGGGATTGCTGGAAATGCCGGCGGCAATAAACATACACACTGGAGAAATTCATTACTGGTTCTTCGATTGGAAGAACAGCTTTGTAGTAATTGAGTGCTTTGAAGATTTGCTTCGCAAATACCCC
>JACPTD010000024.1 GCA_016192955.1 Candidatus Woesearchaeota archaeon
AACGCATGCTTCATTGTGCCGTCAATGATGTGGGCTTTTTTGCACCCTTTTTGAACTGCATCGATGCATGCCTTTACCTTTGGTATCATTCCCTTGGTTATAACGCCATCCTTAATTTTTTTTGAGACCTGCCTGATGTCAAGATGAGAATAAAACTTTCCATTTTCCATAATGCCCTTTACATTTGTCATTATAGTGAATTTTTCTGCGTGCAATGCAATTGCAACTGCCGCTGCCGCCGTGTCTGCATTTATGTTGTAAGTGCTGCCATTTGCATAACCTAATGGCGAAATCACGGCAATTTGGTTGTTTTTTATTGAATTAAGAATCTGTTTTGCATTCACTTTTACGACATCCCCTACAAATCCAAGCTTCTTATTTTTTTGTCTTGCCATTAAAATCCCATCATTTCCGAACAAGCCTTTTGCTTGAACGCCTGAATTCTTGATAATTGAAAGGATTTCGCTATTAATTCTTTTATAAACACTTTTAATTATGAGAATTGATTTTTTATCCGTAACTCTTAAGCCCTGCAAAAATTTTGGCTTTATACCGTTTTTCTTCATTTTCTTGTCTATCTCTGGACCGCCTCCGTGCAAAACAACAGGAGACATCCCCAATAATTTTAGCAGCGCAACGTCTTCTAAAATGGATTTTTTGACTGCAGTGGAATCCATAGAATGGCCTCCGTACTTTATTACAATAATTTTGCCATTGTACTTTTGTATGTAAGGTATGGCTTCTGTCAATGACTCTGCCTTTTCTTGGATTGTGTGCATTTTAAGTCCTGTAAAGCGCGTTTATTTTCACATAATCAGTGCCCATATCACAGCCATAAGCTGTTGCTTCCTGAATCCCCAATCCCAAATCTATGGTGATGCCTAATTCTTTCTTTTGCATATTTCTCTTTAGAAGTTCAATATCAAGAGCTGCTGCTCTTCCATTTTCTACAATTTTTATTCCTTCAATTTTTACATTAACTTTCTGCTCAATGAAATGAGCGCCTGAGTTGCCTATTGCGCACATCAGCCTGCCCCAGTTTGGATCATTGCCGTAAAATGCGCATTTCACAAGATTTGAGCTGATCACAGACTTAGCTATTTTTCTTGCGTCTTCTTTTTTTAAGGCGTTTTTAACTTTCACAATTAGAAGCTTGGTTGCGCCTTCGCCATCAGCTGCGATTTTTTTTGCAAGCTCTTTGCAGACAAAAGACAAGGCATTTTTGAATTTTGACAAATCTGCTTTAACCATGCAAGTCGACATAACCACAGCCATGTCGCTTGTGCTTGTATCTGTGTCAACGCACATCATATTGAAAGATTCATTTGCGCTTTCTTTCAGAATTTTGTTCAGTAAAGGTGAGCTTATTTTTGCATCTGTTGTTATAAAGCAGAGCATGGTGGCCATATTCGGATGTATCATGCCAGAGCCTTTTGCAATGCCGCCTATTCTAAAATTATCCACCTCGACTGCTATTTCCTTCTTTTTTGTGTCCGTGGTCATTATCGCTTCTGCAACTCGGGAATTTTTTGAAAGCTCATTTTTTATTCCATTAATGCCTTTTCTTATTTTTTCCATTGGCAGATAAGCTCCTATCAATCCTGTCGATGCCACAAGAACGTCAGTTTTTTTGATTCCAAGCTCAGACGCTGCAAGCTTTGCCATCTCTTCAGCATCTTTCATTCCCTTTTTGCCTGTGCAGACATTTGCAATGCCGCTGTTTGCCGCAATTGCCTGGGCTTTGCCATTCCTGAGATGGTTCTTTGTGACAAGAAGAGGAGCTCCTTTGACATTATTGCTTGTGTAAATTGCAGCAGCTGTGCAGGGCTTATCGCTGTATATGACAGCAAAGTCAAGTTTGCCTAATTTTTTAATTCCTATGGATTTGCCAATAGAGGTTATTCCATCTACAGCATTGACACCATTGCCTATTATTTTCATCTTAACAGCACTTTGATTTTAGAATTAAATTTTTTAATCTCTGAATCTATGCCTGCATTAATTGACTTTATTTTTTGCTTTAATTTATCCAACCCAAGATTTCCAGTTGCCCCTATATGCTTTTTGGATATAATGTTTGCAATTGCGTCGATTTTCGGAAGATTTTCGGGATTTTTTGCAACTTGCTTGTAAGCATCTCTTAATGGAACTCCAGTTTTGACTAAGTTTATAACATCGTCTGCAGCAAAAATCTCATTTGTGCATGCCTTTATGCAATTATCCTTATTGACTTTTAATTCTTTGATTAGCAGGCTCATTACATTAATGGATGACAAAGCAATCTCAAAACCTTGCATCAACGGCTCTTTAATCAATTGCAGGTCGCGATTATACCCAGATGGAATTTTTTTGATGATTCCGTTAATCTGAAACAGATAAGAGTCGACAATAGATGATTTAGCCCTTATTAATTCCAAAACATCAGGATTCTTCTTGTGAGGCAGCATAGAGCTTCCTGTCGTAAATTCATCCGGCAGTTGAAAGAAGCCCAACTCTTCCATGTTAAATATGATTAAGTCATTTGATATTTTTGCCAAATCCTCCATTATTTTTGACAATGCAAAAACTATAATAGACTCAATTTTCCCCCTGCTGTTTTGCACATAAAGAACATTATTTTGCACTTTTTCAAATCCGAGCAGCTTTGTTGTTAATTCTCTATCTACATTTAAGCTTATTCCGTATCCGGCAGCGCTGCCTAATGGATTTTGGTTGGTTAATTTATATGCTGTTTCCAACAATTCAAAATCGTCCAGTAAAGATTCCGCATAAGCTCCAAATAACAAACCTGCAGAAGAGGACATTGCCTTTCTTGTGTGCGTATATCCCGGCATAGGCACGTTTTTATTTTTTCCCGCAAAATAAATTATCGTGTACAATAGATTGACCAACTCTTTCTCAACTTCCAAAATTTTTTCCTTTGAGTACAATCTTAAATCAACCAGCACTTGGTCATTTCTAGAACGGGCAGTATGTATTTTTTTGCCGATATTACCGAGTTTTTTTGTCAGATAGTTTTCAATTGCGGTGTGGACATCTTCATCTTCAAGCTTTATCTCAAAATTGTTGCTTTCATTTAATTTTAAAATTCCTATTAATGCCTTTTTTAATTTGTTAAGCTCTTCTCTGGTTAGAATTCCAATTTTATTCAGCATTGTAGCATGTGCAATGCTTCCATAAACATCATATTTCACAAGATTCTTGTCTAGCAAATAATCATTTCCAACTGTGAATTTTTCCACTTCCTTGTTTAATTTGTAATCTTTTTGCCAGAGTTTCATGTCAACCCCAAGACCAATAAATGGGTAACCAATATTTAAATTGCTGGATCAGTTATTTTTGTTAGATAATCCCCCTATAAACTTCTTCTGGAGAAATATTGGGAATTGTTTGCAAGCGCATTGCAGGCAGGCAATTCATGAATATTGCATCTTTTTTTGCATTTGCCATCAGTGTTTTGTTTACTTGATATGGCTTCAATAACCTGATTCTTTGGCTTTTTTCCTTTTTTGATATGTGGTAGCTCATCCAAGTGTCTGCATAAACAATGTCGGCATTTTTTACTGCTTTTTCTGCACCATTTAATATTTCAATTTTTGAGTTTGATATTTTTGATTTTTGTTTTGCAATGTCAACAATCCATTTTTGCGGCATTAATGTTTTCGGGCATCCCACAGAGATACTGATTCCAGCAGCTGAGCAGCCTAAAAGCAAGTCGTGGGTTATGTTGTTGTTGCCATCGCCAACAAAGCTTAATTTTAGCCCATTTAGCTTATTCTTCTTTTCCTTAATTGTGAATAAGTCTGACAAAATCTGGCATGGATGGAAGGTATTTGTCAATCCATTGATTACAGGCACGCTTGAATTTTTTGCCAGTTCCTCAATATCCTCCTGCTTGTACAATCTCGCCATTATGATGTCACAATATCTGCTAGAGGCTTTTGCCGTATCTGCTATTGACTCTTTTTCTCCCAATGGAGCATCTTTGGCATCCATAAAAATCCCATGCCCGCCTAGCTGAGTCATAGCCACTTCAAATGAAACTCTTGTTCTTAGCGATGGCTTTTCAAATATCATAAGCATTGTCTTGTTTTTTAGAATATCAGAATAATCTTCAGGATTCTTTTTTATTTTAGATGCATGATTAATCAAATCAAGAATATCTTCACTATTCCAGTCAATCAGAGAGGCAAGGTTCTTCATTTTGGTTACTTTCTATTTCTTAAAGAACTCGATTTTAATCTCAAAGCGTTTAATCTAATGAAGCCTAAGGCATCCTTCTGGTCATAGCCTCCAAGCACGTCCATGCTGCTTAAGTCTTGATTGTATAAAGATTCTTTTGATTCCCTGCCGATAACCATGCAGTTTCCTTTGTATAAAGACAAATAAACAGTTCCGCTAACGTGCTCTTGGCTTTTGTCAAATGCCTCCCTTAAAAATTCCATTTCAGGAGAGTACCAAAAGCCGTAATATACGAGCTCTGCAAACTTTGGCATGAGCATGTCGCACAGGTGCATTACCTCCCTGTCCATAGTCAAGCCTTCAATATCACGATGCGCAATATGCAAAATTGTTCCTGAAGGCGTTTCATAAACCCCTCTTGATTTCATACCAACAAATCTATTTTCAACCATGTCAATTCTGCCAATTCCATTCTCTCCTCCCACATTGTTCAAGTACTGAAATAATTCCAGCGGTTTTGTCTTTATTGTTCCATCTGTTTGATTTTTTACCTTTACAGGATCCCCTTTTTTAAATTCAACTTCAATAATTGTTTCCTTGTCAGGAGCGTCCTTTGGGCTTTTTGTCATTTCGAACATTTCTTCGCTTGGCTTTAGTTTTGGGTCTTCCAGAATGCCTGCTTCATAGCTAATATGCATAAGATTGCCATCTGTGCTGTATGGCGCATCTTTTGTTGCCTTTACCGGAATTCCGTGCTTGTTTGCATATTCAATCATGTCAGAACGGCCTTTAAATTGAGACAAGAACCCTTCATCTTTCCAAGGAGCAATAATCTTTATCTTTGGGTTTAGGGTTAGATATGTCAGTTCAAATCTAACTTGGTCGTTGCCCTTGCCAGTTGCCCCATGGCTTACAAATTCTGCCTTTTCCTTTGCAGCAACCTCAATCTGCTTTTTTGCAATTAAGGGCCTTGCCAGAGAGGTTCCCATTAAATAGCGACCTTCGTAAACTGCATTTGCCCTTATTGCAGGAAATATAAAGTCAGTTACAAACTCTTCCTTCACATCTTCAATGTAAACATTGGAAGCTCCAACCTTCAGGGCTTTTTCCTTTACTGCCTTGAAGTCCTCATTCTGTCCCAAATCCGCTACAAATGCCACTACATCATAGCCTTTGTTAACAAGCCATTTCAATATTACTGATGTGTCCAATCCGCCGCTATAGGCCAATACAACTTTTTGTTTCATAAAGCGTTCACAATTGGCGCTATTTTTAAATCTGATGCCCGGCTTAAAACAAAAATGAACAAAAACGTCCAAAACAAAACATTTATATATCAGACAGCACAATTCATTAAATGGCGAAGCAACGGATTGAAAAGTATCATATTACCAAAAAATCCAAAATGCCAAACATAACAAAATTGACGGAAAGCTACATTTTGGAGCACCCTTCCATAAAAGACTGCCTGAAAAGCGGCTTGGTTAATTACTCTTCCTTATCGAGGCAGGTTGCGTCAGAATTAAATTTAAACCTAAAAAAAAATTTTGATGCAATACTCATAGCCTGCAGGCGCCTTAAAAGGAAATTAAGGAAAGAGGAAATCTTCGAGAAAAAAATTCTGAAAATATTAAGGGAAAGCAAGATTGAGGTTAAAAACAAGGTAATAGCAGTAGTGATGGAAAAGGACGTCTTTTTTGAGAGTCTCCTTTCAATAGCCAAGGAGATAAAAAGGAAAAAAGAGGCTTTTAAGATCATTGAGGGGGCTTCGGGCATTACAATAGTAACAACAGAGGAATTCCTGGAGCTTATTAAGAAGCACTATAGAAACAAAATAATTGTGGAAAACAAAAATCTTGCTGAAATCACGATCAAAAGCCCGAAGGAAATTGAAACAACTCCGGGCACTTATGCTTATTTATGCTCTCTGCTTGGAGACAATAACGTAAACATTGTCGAGACATTAAGCTGCTGGACCGACTCAATCTTTTTGATTGATGAAAAAGATGTTGGAAAAGTGATGGGTTTGCTGAGGTTTTGAGTTTTAATGTCATAGCATCCTATATTAACATATAGAAAACTATAAATATAAGTTCATGCTTGCAGATAGTATGAAAACTACAACTATTCAAATTGATGAGAAATTAAAGAAAGAGCTTGACGAGATTAAATTGTTTAGGAGAGAAACATACAACGACATTATTGAAAGGCTGCTTGAGGACATGAAAGAGCTGAATGAGCAAACAAAAAAAGAAATAGAGATGGTTAGAAAAGAGATAGCCGAAGGCAAATTTAAAACCCATGAGCAGGTGAGAAGGGAAAGGGGGTTTTAATGAAATTCCAGATTATATGGTCTGATTCTGCGTTGAAGGAGTTAAAGAAACTGGAGAGAAGTGTCTCTAAAAGAATATTTGCGAAAGTGTCTTTGCTTGAGAATGAGCCTTATAGGCGTGTCCAAAAGCTCGTTGGCTCGCCTTTTTTTAAATTAAGGGTGGGCGATTACAGAATTATTTTGGAAATTAAGCAAGAGGTTTTGCATATATTAGTTATTAAAGTCGGACATATAGTAAAGGGCACAATAATTTGAGCAATAGAAATGCCCTTTACTCAAAGAAAACCTTACGGTTTTCGAGTGTTCGAAAATCCTTGATTTTCGACATAGAGCAAATCAAAGATTTGCGAATGCTCGAAAAATTCCATGTAGAATTTTCGACATATTACGAACGGACAACTATTGCTCAATTAATATTGTCCGTGAGTATAGAAGCAAAATTTATGACTAGATTCACTCTTTATAACCTTACCTTACAACCCCCTTTTCCTCCAGATAATGCCCAAGCTTGTCCTTTTTTGTGGAGAGGTACTTCCTGTTTATCTTGTTGGGCTTTATCTCAATCGGCACCCTTTCAACAATCCTTAACCCGTATTTTTCAAGTCCCTCTATTTTTCTGGGATTGTTCGTGAGCAGCCTTATCGTTGACAGCCCTAAATCAGCAAGTATCTGGGCTCCTGTTGTGTAGTCCCTTGCATCTGCCTTGAAGCCCAGCTTTAAGTTAGCCTGCACTGTGTCCATTCCATGATCCTGAAGATGATAAGCGGCAATCTTGTTAATCAGCCCAATTCCCCTGCCTTCCTGCGCCATATATAGAAGGACTCCTCCATTCTTTCCTATTGTCTCAAGCGCCTTTTCAAGCTGCAAGCCGCAATCGCATCTTAGCGAGCCAAGAGCATCCCCTGTAACGCACTCTGAATGAACCCTGACAAAAACATTTTTTTTGCCCTTGACATTGCCTTTGACCAATGCAAGATGCTGGCCTTTGTTATTGTCTTCGTAGCATATGACCTTAAACATGCCATATCTTGTCGGGAGATTTGCCTCAACTGTTTTCCTTATCAGCCTTTTCATTAAAAAAGGTGTTTTTAACTTGTTATTTAAAGTTTTCTCAGCCAATTTATTTAAATAGTAGGGCAGCATAATATGCCTGATGGAAATCAACAAAACAATTTTGATAGGAATCTATGTTGCAGTTGGATTGTATATCCTGTACAGGCTGTTCTTCAGGAAAATCCCTTACCAAGACGAGTACGAGAAACTCTACAATGAGATATTGACTTCTGACAAGTACAAGGTAAAGGGGCAGTATGATAAGGAAGAGTGAATTTTTATTTGAAAAGCATAGTATTGTCTAAAAACTTATTTTCTGCGGGCTTTTTGTAGAAAAGTGCGTTAATTCGAAGTGAGGGCTGGCTTTAAATATCCGTATCAACGGTTTCTAATTACATACTCTACTTTCTCACAACAGCATCCACCACAGCCCAATAATAGTCTATAAACTTATTTACCACAGGATTTTTCAAATTCAGCCTGTACATTTTTGCCTTTCCAACAGCCCGTGTTTGTACTACTATTTTTTTCTCCTTAAACTCTTTCCATATTTCTTTTAGTGTGGTATAGCCAACCTTAGAATATCGCGCAATGTCCTTCATTGAATAGTCATATTCCGAATGGACTATCAAAAAGCCCCATATCCTGTTTTTTGGGGTATTTCCCTCTTCCTGTAAAAATACCGATTTCATTTTAATTTTGTTTTCGTTATCATATTAACTTGTGACTTGTATTTAAAGGTTTCTATTTAGGCTCATAAGGGACTAAAATTAGACCACATGTTTATATATCGCTCATTCTTTGTCTTTCTATGGTTAAAGTAAAGAGGAGTGAATATATAAGAATAAGCAGGACTCTAGTAAAAAAGCTTTTTGATCAAAACTGCTTTGGCAAAGGCTCGGTCCACATTCATGTTTTAAAATCAGGAATATCTAAAGAAGATTTAGATAAGGTTGAAATTGTTCTGGAAGCCCTAATAAAGCAGAATGTCTGCTGCAAAAAGAAAAAAGAGCATGGCTGGAAATATTATTTGAATATGGACAGGTACGATAAAATAAAACAGATAATAAAAGAGAAAGGTAGTGTATCAATAATCCCAATCTTATTAATGGTGTAAAATGGCAATTTACGAAAAATGATATTTACAACAAAAAAAGACATAAAGCTTCCAAAAAGAAGTGAAAGCAGCCATAAAGGCGACAATGGACTAGTTCTCGCCATTGGCGGCTCGGAAAATTTTGCCGGAGCTGTTGCTTTGGCTGGGCTGGCTGCATTAAGGAGCGGCTGCGATTTGGTCAAGGTTGTCGCGCCGGAAAAGGCTGCATGGGCTATAAACTCTTATTCCCCTGATTTAATGACAATGAAATTGAAAGGCACGCATTTTAAGCCAAAGCATTTTGCCAATGTCAAAAAATCCATGGAAAAATTCGATGTTTTATTGATCGGCAACGGAATCGGATTGGATAAAGAAACAAAAAAATTCACTAAAAAAACAATAAAAAGCATAAAAAAGCTGAAAGTCATTGACGCTGATGCTATAAAGTCAATTTTAATGAGCGATGCTGAAAACTCCATAATAACCCCGCATTCAAAAGAACTGGAAATCTTTTTAATCAACTCAAAAATCAATGAATCATCAATCAATAAAATAAAGAATGAAAAAAACATTGCCCATAAAGCGGAATTAATAAAGAAAATTGCCCAAAAATTTCTTAATAAAAATAATGTGATATTGCTGA
This sequence comes from Candidatus Woesearchaeota archaeon, assembly GCA_016192955.1. Lineage (GTDB taxonomy): Archaea > Nanobdellota > Nanobdellia > Woesearchaeales > GW2011-AR4. The sequence continues at coordinate 9,307 of JACPTD010000024.1, forward strand.
AGGGAAAAATTGACATAATCATTTCAAATAACAGGATTTTTTACAACAAAACCGGCAATGCAGGCATGACAAAAGGGGGGACTGGAGATGTTCTTGCAGGATTGTGCGCTGGATTTCTCGCCCAAAGCAAGGACCTGCTGCAAAGCGCGATAAATGCGGCTTATTTTAATGGCATGATTGGGGACATTTTACTGAAAAAGAAGAGGGGATTCACGTATCTGGCAAGCGACATGGTGGAAGAAATAAAAAGGGTTAAAAGAGGTTAATCTTAAATCTTTTCAAAAATCTCACTCCTGAACATACTCAACCCCCAAAGCCAGGCAAATCTCCGCTTTCTTCAGCTCTTTGCCAAGGTAAGCGGCATGGTCAAGAACCCTGAACCAGTTTTTCTTGTGCTCGTCGTTGTGCTTAAAGATTGCGACATAAATGTCGTTTGCCCTTCTGCCCCTGAATTCCTTTAGAATGGTATGCTTGTAGTCGCATATTGCAACTCCAATCTCATGGGTGTCCCAGTATATCTTTATCAGCGTATAGCAGCCGTCATCATTTCTATGGTCTTTGTAGTCATCATAAGGCTTTGTTCTTATGACTTCAAAGTCGTCTGCAACATTCTTGTCCTTTACCCATGCAGGCCTGTCGATTGCCATACCAGGGAATGAGTTTTAGGATTATTTAAAATGCTTTTGTTTTTTGGCCGCTGGCATATAAAAACGCAACATTTAAATACTATTAATAAAAATATTTCTTAAACAATGTTTTTAAATATATTATTTATTATTTAAAATAATATTAAAAATACTATTATTAAGAATGGTAAAGATACAAAAGCTTCCTTCTGGCCAGTTGGTAATCACTATCCCAAAGCTTCTTGCAGAGTACGAAGGCCTGAAGAAAGGCATGCAGCTTGAGTTTAAGAAGCACAAGAATGGGTTTATACTAGAATTAAAAAAGAAAAAAGGTGATGAAAGCTGAAAATAGAAGACTTGGCGAAACTTCTGGGAAAAACCAGAATCGAGATTGAGGAAATCCTTAACAGCAGCGATGTTATAGAGCTGAACCTCAGCGAAAGAAAATCAAAGCGTAATGAGCAAGAGGATGACTTAAGGATTTATGAATGATGGCGCAGAATATTTTTTTTGACATAGGATTGATAGTCATAATCTCGGCTTTTTTGGCTTGCATAGCAAGGCTCCTGAGGCAGCCGCTGATTCCGGCTTATGTGCTTGCGGGAATAATCCTTGGGCCTTACCTTGGGCTTATAACGAACCTTGACGTGATAACCAACCTTTCGGAAATCGGAATAACTTTTTTGCTTTTCATAGTCGGCCTGGAAATTGACATAAAAAAATTAAAGGATGTCGGCCTGGTGGCTTCTCTCGGAGGCTTGATGCAGATAGCTGCTGTTTTTGCTTTTGCCTTTATAGCCTCAATTTTCATGGGATTTATTGGAATTGAGTCAGTTTATCTCGGGCTGACAGTTGCCCTAAGCTCCACCATGATTGTTGTGAGGCTGCTTTCAGATAAAAGAGAGCTGGATACGCTGCACGGCAGAATCATCATAGGCATATTATTGCTTCAGGATATTTTCGCAATTTTTGCATTGTCTATCCTGAGCCAGGGAAGCTTTTCAGCTTATGCGCTGCTATATTCATTCTCTAAAGGCTTAATCATCATAATCGTCTCGCTTTTTGCAGGCAAATATTTGCTGCCGCCTGTGTTCAAATTCGCAGCCGCATCCCAGGAACTGCTGTTTATTGCATCAATCGCAACAGCTTTTTTGTTTTCAATCATAATCAATTCAGTCGGCTTTTCAATTGCAATAGGGGCTTTTATAGCCGGAATAACACTCAACGTGCCTTACAACGCTGAAATAATAGGAAAAATAAAGCCGCTAAGGGACTTTTTTTCTGTCCTGTTTTTTGTGTCGCTTGGGACGCAATTGTCATTTGGCGCAATATCCAACATCCTGAAGCAGCTTTTGGTTTTTGCAGCATTGGTCATATTTTTAAAGCCGCTTATTGTTATGCTTTTATGCTCATTTTTCGGCTACAGCAGAAGGACATCTTTTATGACATCATTGTCTTTGGCGCAGATATCCGAGTTCTCTTTTATACTTCTTGCGCAGGGTTTGATTTTGGGGCACGTGACTGACAGAATCTTCTCGCTCATAGTATTAATGGCGGTAGTGACAATAATACCAACAGCATACTTTATCAATTACTCAGGCAGAATATACCAAAAGCTTTCGCCTTTCCTCGCGATATTCGATAAATTCCTTGTCAAGTACAAATCGCTGGAATACATCCCGAATAAGATGAAAAATTTTGTGGTGCTTTGCGGCTACAACAGGATAGGATACAGCATAATAAAAAGCCTGAAGAGGATGAGGAAGAGCCATATTGTTGTTGACTTTAACCCTGAAACAATAAAAAAGCTGATTAATGAAAGGGTGCCTTGCTTATACGGGGATGTTGGCGACATAGAAATCCTAAAAAGGCTGGACATGAAGAATGCTTCGATAATCGTGTCCACTGTTCCAAACAAAAGCGACAATCTGTTGCTTATACAGGAAGCTAAAAAATCGCACAAAAAAATCATCATTTTTGTCACAGGCAGCCAGATTGATGAGGCGCTTGAGCTTTACAGCGCAGGCGCGGACTATGTGATATTGCCGCATTTCCTCGGAGGAGAGCACGCCTCGCTCCTGCTTGAAGCGTTTGGAAGTGATCCAAAAAAGCTCCTGCAAAACAAAATCAAGCATGTCGAAGAGCTGAGAAAAAGGCATTCAATGGGCCACGAGCATCCGCAGCATCATAGATGAATGCAAAGGCAAATTGCAAAAAAATTATACAAAAAACCAATAAGTTTAAAATATAGTAGCCCAACGGATTGTTATTAATAAAAAAGAGGAAGAATGGCAGCAGATGCGGACATTGAAAAATACAATTTTAAGAACGAGCTGAGCGAGGAATTCAGGGGCTCTTTCCTCAAGACAGGATTCCCTGCTCCCGCAAGGCGCTATAGGATGCATTACGAAGGCTATAACATATCAATTGAGGAGCCCTATTTCTGGACATTGCATTATTTAAGGTATTTTGGCGGCTTTCCGAGGATAGACAAGATTACTGATGTTTTTGCCGCTGCTGAAAACTCTGCATTTTTTGGCGCATCGCAGCAAAGACTGGGACTGCAGCAGGACAAGGTAAGCCAGTTTCTCGCAACAATCGGCAAGATGGTAAGAGAGCTATTCCAATTAGTCAGGGAAATGAGAATTCTTGATGAAAGGCTGAGCTATTACGCAGACTCGTACACAAGCAGCCCAAGCGCTGAAAGCGCCGAGATAACCTTGAAAGGGATTTGGGTGGATTTGGTGGAGCAGGGAGCTAAAAACCCTGCCTCTGTTTATGGAATGGCAAGAGAAGTGCAGTTTACCACACTGCCGGACTTGTTTTTTAGCACCCACCCAAAAAAACAGGAAGATGTTGATGTTGTTGTTGAAAAGCAAACAGGGCAGTTCAACAGAAAAGTTAGGGAAGTCTTGAAGAGAAAGCTAAGGTCATTTTTGGCATGGAAGGAGCATACATTTGAAGAGCTGAAAAACAGGAGAAAGTTCACATTGAAGTACTTAAGGCAGCATTTTGAGATAATAAGGATGTACATGACATGGGTCAAGCCCTACTTGAGAAATATCCAGAGGCTTCAGCTCGACCAGAGCAAGACAGAAACTCCTGATCTGATAGTTGCATTTGAAAGCTCCATGATAGAAGTGGAAATTTTGGCAGTAAAACCTGCCGGCATGGTTAACCAGTGCATTCTTATGCATTACCTTTTCAGGACAAGGCCTGAGATGAACTATTCACAAGAGTACCAAAGAGGACCTTTGCATCTTGGCAGAATAGAAATGGACTTCCGCGCTTATGCCTGGACGGACAAGGAAATCGAAAACTACAAGAAAATGAGGGAGCAGGAAGATTTCCAGCTGCTCGGGGTGATTGACGGCTCTGTGAAAGCCGCTCTTGAAGCGCTTGGCGATGAGCTTATGAGATACTTAAAAGAAGCAGGGGAGGAGTTTGAGGAAAAGAAAGAAATTCCAAAGGCTCCGCCAAAACGATCAGGGCCTTTCATGTCTGTATTTGAAGGCTTTGCTGAATTGTTTACGTCGTTTAAAATGAAAAAAGAAGTCAAGCAGGCAAAGAAGAAAACCACAAAAACTGACTTGATGAAGCTTGCTATTGCAAAAAGCAGCGCAGAGAAAGCAGTCAAAGGCGTGATGTGGAACACTTATCATCATTTCAAGAAGCAGCATGATATGCTGAACTGGTAAATTAGGATAAGCCATCAAGAAAGGATAAAACAAAAGAATAAAGAATCATTAATTATAATTAAAATCAGCAAAACAACGGTAATTAAGCACATTAGAAATACACAATAATAACAATTAAAAAAAACGAGAGCGACTTTTAAAAGCAAGCATGTTAAAAGTAAACCGCTTTTGATTATTTAATGAATACCTCGATAAATGCAAAGCATTTTCGATGGCACTCGAAAATTTTTCAAATTTTCGATGGATAGGCGAGGCGTCTCGATGTGGCAAAACAGAGACGCCGAGTGCAATTGTTTGTGAACGAAGTGAACGGATTGAATTATTAAATATATAAATAAAAATCACTTATAAAAAATGAGGCAAAATGAGGTTTAGCGCAGGATATTACGGGCATCATCCAATGGTGGATTACTTTAACGCAATGGACCCCCAAAGCTATGGGGAAAAGCCCTCTTATGGCGTTGATTTGGGCGTAAAAGACATTGGCATGAGCGTTCCAATGGGAATTTCAGCGGCAAATGTTGCAGGCATATACTCTAAAATAAGGATGGGCGCAGGCAACATCGAAATCCAATTTCCAGGCTACAGGATGGGCTCTAGAAATGCCCAAACTCCAGAGATGCTTGGCGAAGACCAAAGGCAGGCAATAAGGGAATTGTCCATGGCTAATGAAGTCAAGTTTACAACACACGCTTCTTTCCAGCTTATGGGCATGATGGGCAGGGATGAAAGGGGCAATTTCTCTCTTTATAATGCAACCCAGGATATGTTTGAGCTGAAAAGAGCTATAGATTTTCAGGCAGACGTTGGCGGGGGTTCTGTTGTCATACACTCAGGAGAGTTCGAAAGGCCAATGACAGACATGTACCTTGACGATGAGACCGGAAGAATAAACCTTGCAAGAGACCCAAGCGGAAGATTAATGTTCAAGCAGGCGCACACCCAGGAAGTTGATGCAAGGTTTGAATTGCTTGATGACAGGACATCTGCAAAGATTGAAACAGTGCAGAAAGACAGGCTGGTTGCGCATCCTGTGTGGAATAGAGCAGAGAAAGACTATTGGGGATATGATAACTCAGACAAGCCAGAAAGTGAAAAGCAAAAAATCCTCATTAGAAAAGGGGATTATGTAGATTATCAAGGGAAACTAATCATTGACCCTTATGCCCCATTAAATGGGCGCGTTCCAAAGTTTAACGAAAGCACAAGGCTCTTTGACTCACAGTTAAAAACATTTGAGGATTTTAAAAAAGAGGCTGATGAGTACAACAAGTTCTTCGAGAAGAAACATGGGAGAAAGCCAACTTATTATGAAAAAAGATATCCTGAGGAGTCATATGTTCAAGCTACTTTAGATGCACAGGAAGGCATAGCAAGGGGATGGCAGTTGCAGTTTTCAGCAAGGGCACAATCTCAACTTAAGGCTTTGGAAAAATTACAGGAAGCAAAAAAATATTATGAACAGCTTCAAGCGTCAGTTCCGCCGGATGAGCAATGGAAGATCCTTAAACAAGACGAAGATATTCACAGAATGACCGGGGGGTTTGTGCCACCTGAGATGAAAACACCATTGCAGCTTATAGAAAAAATTGAGTTTGATATTAAGAGGGGGCTTGAATATGACAGGACTAGCGCTTCAGGCCAAGGTCAGCAGGCTGAAGATACATATGAGACGAAAAAGCACATAGTCACACCCATAAAAAGGCTTGAGAGGCACGGAGTCAGGCTTTATGCAGAAGCCGGAATACACGCTTTAAGGAAAACAAGGGACCCAAACAATCCTGTCACAGTCGCTGTTGAGCATATCTTTCCCGAGCGATTTGGAGGCCATCTTGAAGAATTAAAATGGATTATCAAAAAATCAAGGGAAAGAATGGTGGACATGCTCACAAAGCCTGAGATAGAGTATGGGGCAAGCATGAAGCCAGAGGAAATAGACAAAGAGAAGCTGGACAAAGGGCTTATGCAGCCAAATCCTTATTACATGGGCGTAAGCAGGGAGGAGGCAAAGGAATTAGCCGAAAGGCACATAAAGGCAACTCTTGACACAGGACACATCAATTTATGGAGAAAATACTGGCAGGAAGATCCGCGCAAGACAAGAGAGCAAAATGACGAAGCTTTCAAAAAATGGGCGCTTAACCAGGTTGAGAGCCTGGCAAAAGAGAAAATGGTTGGCAATGTCCACTTAGCTGACAATTATGGCTATCATGACGATCATCTTGCGCCTGGGCAGGGCAACAGCCCTATAAGAGAGATTATGGCAATACTAAAAAGATATGGATATGCGAAGGCTGTCACAGTTGAGCCCGGAGCTGACGCATCAACAGACTTAAGCGACTTTCATGGCTTGATGAAGACATGGCGCTTTTTCGGCTCGCCAATTTACGGCATGGGCTTTAGGGGCTCTGGAGTGCCTCAAACATGGTCGGATGTCCAATACTCATTTTTCGGCCAGAACAAGCCCCCTTATTACATCTTTGGAGGATATGCGCCAAGCAATGACTGGACATTGTGGAGCGCTGTTCCGCTGGAGTGATTTCTTGAAAAAGTTTAAATAAATCGGTATAATATGCTGAAATTAGGACTGATAAAATGAGCATAGACAGGAAAGAGCTTGCAAAGCTTTCTCCGCAGGAAAGGATAAAGAAGCTTAAACTGATGGAGGAAGAGCGCAAGAAGGAAGTCGATGAGATAGAGAGGCTGATAAGGGACTCAATGCAGGCTTTAAGGACAGACAAGCTCGCTGAAGAGGTCGCGCCTGGGCAAAGAGCTGTTGACATCTCAAGGCTTTTTGAAGCGAGAGGTGAAGAAAGACTGGAGAGAACTGCAAGAGAAGCAGGGCAAGTATCCTTGGCAAAAGGCACAAAAGGCTACCATGCATTTGTGCAGACATACGAAGCATATTCCCAGCTGTCAAAATTTTATGGCATTGTGTCAATGGGCGGCAGCCTGTCAGAGGAGCAGAAAGCCGCAATCGGCCAGATTGGCGAAAAAATAAACATAGCAGAAAGGTACATGACAGAAGGCGAGAAAGCTGCAAGCAAGCTTGACGCAAGCAGAATTGTTTTGTATAAATTAAGGAAAGAGACCGGATTGGGTTAAGTAGACTAAATCTTTAATATTA
>JACPTD010000116.1 GCA_016192955.1 Candidatus Woesearchaeota archaeon
AAAAAGAGTAGTAGTGGCAACCTTTTTTTCTTGGTATAGCAAAGCCTCATTTTTTATAAAATCATTAATGTCTTCATCTTCACAATCGAACTGTGAAAGATCATGATACTTGGCTAGTCTTTCAGCTTTAACTAAAGAAAAATCAAAAGTCATTTTATTACTTATCTCTTTATTTTTTTATAAGTATCTCTGCACTCGTCAAGAAATTTCTGCTTGTCTTCGTTATAGCTTGCGCTATTAACTTCTTTAATCAATTTTTCTGCATCTTTGCCTTCCAATACTGGTGTCGGTTCTATTGGTCTTGCCATTTTTATTAGGTAGTTACTCCTAGTTGTTTATTTGGCTAGAAGTAAATTTGTCTTTTTTCACCTCTTTTGTAAATCCACTTACACAACCTTTTATCACCATTTTATAAAAACATTATTAACTACTATAAAATGGTATAACCTATATATAAATTTATCGGTTAGCAGTTCATTAAGCTTCGTTGTCAAGTAATCTTTTAGATTCATGGATGATTATAATGGGGACTATCATTCAAGTGCTCCCTTTAATGTGCACCTTTTGGTATAAAGCCTCTGATGGGAGTTGCACCCACGATCTTTGCCTTTCTGTCAATTCGTTCAAAAGCTTTGGCGAAATGTACCAAGGCAACGCTTTAGCTACTAAGCCACAGAGGCATCAAAAAGTTAATGCGGGGGAAGGGATTTGAACCCTTGGATCCACTAAGGAACAGGATATCCCATTTATAGCATGGGTGTTCCATTGCTGGTCTTAAGTCTCGCACCCCTTGTTCTGAGTCCTGCGCGTTTGACCAGGCTTCGCTCTAAGGATTCCAAAACAAATGCTTGGGAATTACCCCCGCAAATTGCCTGGCGTTTTTTGGGCAGGTTGTATTAAACTTAAAAACCTTTCTCTTATTTTTCACGCATACTTGTATTTCTGCAGATTAAAGAATGCTCTTACCCTTTTGAACAAGTCATGGCAATCGCCTGCTACAATTCCGTCATGCTTGACCCACCAGAAATTCCAGATGTACTTGTCAATAACTGTTCTTATAAAATAATAAACAGGCTTGATTTGGAAAAAGCTGCCGTGTATGTGCGATTGTATGAAGCCGTCTATGCTTATTAAGACATCGCCGTTGTTTATTCTCATTTTTTTGTTGCTTTTTTTTATCACAACCTCTTTGACATTGTCAAGCAAAGCCCTCAGCACAACAACACCATGGTGCAAATCGTCTATCTTGTAGTGCGCTTCCATAACCCATTCGATTTTTTTGCCGCTTTTTGTCACGTGCTCCATCCTTTTCTTTGGCTCTTTTTCAAACCCCTTTTCCTTGATCCAGCTCTCAACCTCAGCATAGAAATCTTCCACTACAAAAGGGCCGCTATATGCTGTCCTTAAGTCATAAAGCACTTGTTTTTTTTCCACCATTGCTAGGGTCCTTGCCTTGAAATGACTGCATAATGGTTGTATATGTTTAAAAATTTCTCAATTTGGGTGTGAAGATGGTTTATGTCGTTCACAAGCATATGCTCAAACCTTTCTGTGTAAGCCTTGAATATGAAATTATCGTATACTGCCCTTAAAAAATGCAAAATCGGCTTGTTTTCCCATCGATGTTGCAAGTCATATTCCACAAAGCCGTCAATCACAATTATGACCCTGCCGCTGTCAACCTTAACTTTTTTCCCGTCATCAACAGCGTCTGTCTTTAGTATGTCGTAGCCAAGCACCCTTATCCTTATGATGTACCTTGCATAATCGCTAATCCATTTCCATGGGGACACTTCCCATTCTATGGATTTTCCGCTAGGCGTGTTCTGCTCAAAATCCTTGTCCTGTTTCCAGTCAAAGCCGCGCTCCCATAAAAAGTTTCCAATGAGTTTGAGAAGGTCTGTAACTTTAAGCGGCCCGCTATAGTCTATCTTGTCATGCTCAACAATTATTTTTACATGCCCCATAATAACCTCTTTGCTCAATGCACGCCGCTCATGTGCCTTGCTTCAAAACCATCTGACAGCATCTTCAGGCGCTCCTTGATTAATGCGTGAAGCCTTAACACTATCCTATAATAAAGCTCGTCCCACCATACGCTTTCAATTCTCTTTTTTATGATGTACTTGTTGTAGAAATTCTTTAATTGCGCCAAAAACGCGCTCTTTTCCCATATTTTTTCATAATCCATCTCAACATTGCCGCGCAGCTGCATCCAAAGCCTGCCTTTTGTCATCTTTTTCCTTGCGCCGTCTTTTAGCACAACTTCTATGTCATGCATGTCAAAGGTTTCTATGGTTATGCTGACAACCCACTCATAATAGTCTTCAACTTTCCTTCTTGCTTCAAACTGATACAAAATTTCAGTTCCAAAAGGCCCTGGCTTCCTGTACCTTTGCTGCTTTTCGTAAAACTTGAATTTTTTCTGCCTGAAGAAGTCCGCAATTGTTTCATAAATGTCCTGCATGTCCATGATTCCCTTGTATTGCAGGTACACAAATGGCGTTCCTATTTCCGGATAGTGTACGAAGTCTCCTGCCCTCATGGGGATTTTCCTGAGGATATTTATATATAAAACTTTCTATGCAAAGATTTAAATATAAGTAATCGAATTAAAAAAGTTGTAAAAAGGTGCGTTTAATGGCAAAAATAGTCAAATTCTTTATGCTTATAATTGCGTTCCTTGTATTTCTTAACTTAGCTTATGCTGCATCCTTTGATGTGAAGGTTACAGCAATAAAAGACAAGATAGTTGTTGATGAGGTTGCGGAATTTGAAATAAACATCCAAAACAATCTTGACATGGATGAGGAGTTTACAATAAAGAAGGCAGGCTACCCATTTTGGGATATGTACACAAAGCCCCTGCAAAACCCGATTACATTGAAAGTGCCTGCCCAAAGCGCAGCTTCCATAAAGCTTTTCGTTGACCCATTGTACATTACTTCAGTTGACACATACACGCTGGACATAGGCATTGTCAAACAGAGCACAGGCCAGGAGCAAAAAGCGCCTGTTACTGTGGGAATAAAATCAACAGACCCGCTGATAGGGGGCTATATACCCACTGTCCTTACAAGCACAAGCATCTTCCCTGAGCAAATTGACCCAAGGGAGGAATTCACGATAAAGATTATTTTGAACAACCAAAACATCATAGATTACCCTAATTTGACAATCAAGATAGAAAGCAACCATTTCAAGGACGAGCTGCACTATCCGCTTGGCCCAAAAGAGGACAAGACAATTGAAGTGACAAAAAGGCTTGATGCAATGACCCTTCCTCAGGAAGACAGGATGATAATTGCGGTATTCAAAGATGGAAGGCTGATAGTCAGCCCTATTGTAAATGAATTTAAGATTAAGGAGTATTCAACTCAGGAGGAAATTCCAAAAGAGCAGTCCTTTTTGAAGATAAGGAAGGGCATCAGGGTTAAGTCAAACAATCCTGATTATGAAGGAACTATAAAGATTGAAACCGCGCCGCTCAAAAATTTGCTTCTGACAACATACCCAAGGGCGAAGACACTCAAAGAGAATGGAAAATACTACATGGCTTGGCAGATTGAGCTGGATAAAGACAGGACAATGATTGTTTATACAACAGAAAATTACAGGCCTATCATCATTATTATCGCATTGGCTGCTGTTGCTGTTGCCCTTTACTTCCTTTTCAGAAGCCCTGTTGTGGTAAGGAAGGGCGTATCCAATGTCGGCATGAGTGAAGGCGGCATTTCAGAGGCAAAGGTTGTTGTAAGAGTCAAGAACAGGAGCGCAAACCAGATAACCAACATAGATGTTATGGACAATCTGCCGCACATCGTCCATGTTGAGAAAGAGCTTTCAATCGGCTCCATGCAGCCGCATGCAGTCTTAAGGCACCCAAAAGGAGGCATTGTAATAAAATGGGTGATAGAGGCATTGGAGCCTGGCGATGAAAGGGTTTTGTCGTACAGGATGAAGTCAAGGCTTGCAATACTTGGGGAATTTAACCTGCCTGCTGCAACTGCAAGGGCAAAAATCGGCAACAAAGTGGTTATAAGCAATTCTAACAGGGTAAGTGTTGGCGGATAAGGATTTTATTTACACAAATATTTATAAACCAAAATCAATTCTGATTTTTATTCCCCGTGTAGCTCAATCTGGCGGAGCGCTCGGCTGTTGAACTTTAAAAAGTTTGGCCATAGATGCGTTCTAAGACCACAAGCAATAAGCTAGGGATGAATTAGAATCAGTCGTTCCCGGGAGGTCGCTGGTTCAAATCCGGCCACGGGGATATTTTATTCTTTATAACAAAATATTTAAAACATCAGCCATCCCTCTAGAATAATGAGCTTAAATGACAGATTAAATCCAAATGATGGTAGTTTAATAGACCGGCTTGATTGAATAATTCGGTAATTGGTTGTCGCTTCTGCAGCATATAGGTCATTTTTAAAGTTTATAAATGACACACCCCTTCACAGAGTTTTTCAGTTTGTCAACTAATATTCAAATTGTGAAAAATTCTATCGTCAACAAAAGCG
>JACPTD010000128.1 GCA_016192955.1 Candidatus Woesearchaeota archaeon
AAAATTACTGACGAAAATATGATGGCTTTTCCACAAGCTATTGAATGGATGGATGAACTTGGATCCAAAAAAGTCAATAACAAAGTTGTTTATTACGAATTGATTTGCGGAATTGATTTTAGAAATATGTCGTATGAAAAAGCATTGGCATTAAAATGTAATAGATTCATTAATGTCCGTTTGGCTTGGGATTTTGGTTATATTTTAAAAGATAGAATTGAGAACACAGTTAAATGGCTAGTAAAGGCAGGTTACAATAGCAAAGATCTTTCTGTATTCATGCTTACTAATTGGAAAATTCCATATGACGAATGCCTTAAAAAACTGGAAACTTTATGGCAATTAAGAGTTAAGATTAACGATTGCTGTTGGAATTGCAGTTACAGAAAACCAATTCCTGCGTATTGGACACTTGAAGAGATTAAAAAATTCAGAAAAGCTGCAAGAAAACACAATCATCTTGTTTTATTTGATAGCTATGACCCAGAATGGCATAGAAAAAGGAAGCATCCTGTTTATAGTTTGCTAAGAGAGGCTTTAAAATTACCAAAAAGAGAAATGAGGCCTTTAATGCCGGAAGAGCAGATGCTGGTAAGACCAAAAAATCCTACAAATGTTCCAATGCCAATTATTGTAAATAATAGAGAGTCACTTCTAAAAGTTACAATAAATAATTACAACCCCTCTGATAGATGTAGAAAAAACTGAAACTTGCAAAATTAAAATAAACTATATAACTCCAAAATCTAACCTGCTACCACAGAAATATCAAAAAAACAGCAAAATTTTTATACTAAAAGCATAATAATACCCATTTATGGAAACAATAACAATACCAAAAATGGAACTTGAACAATTACACAGAGAATTAGAAACATTAAGAAACTCAGGTTTATACAAAAGACTTTTGGAATTTGAAAAAAATATTTCTGGAGGAAAAAGATTTTCTAGGGCAGATTTGGGATTTTAACCCAGCTTCTTTTTTAATTTGATTATGGTTGCTTTTTGCTTTTCCGGGCTTGTCTTCATTTCAAATTCAAACACATAAATCTCATTCGTTGCTTTATTATGTTTAAAGTATAGCCTGATAGGAGGATGTTTAATCTTAACTTCATAAAGAGATAGTTGAGGGTCTAGAAGTTCACCGGCGTAAGGGCCTGAAAGTTCCAATTTATCAAGCATTTTAGTCAAAATTTCTTTAATATGTTGGTTTTTGGCAGCTTTCTTTAGCTGTTTAATCATTACATCATCAAAAACGAGCGTGAAATGTGTTTCCATATAAGAAACGATACTGAATATCTATTTAAAGATAACGACTACGACCCGATTCTCCCAATTCTACTCTGCTTCGCAGAAATCTATTGTAATCAAAGTAACAAAAAATTACGCCACCAACTAGACTTTCGGCAGCTCAAAAACTCGATGTTCGCTACGCTCACTCGCCTATCGGTCGCCTAACACTCGCAAGGCAAACTTTTCAACAATGCAGCAAGAACCTCCCCTATTCATTTCCTTCACTCTTTTGTAGCCCCTAACCAAAAGGTTTAAATATATGTAGCCCCTAACTATGCGATATGGTGTATGTGGAAAAATACAGAGTGAAAGGAAAAGCATATTTTAAGCTAGTCCAGGCTATAAGAAAAGGCAAAAAAATAGTCCATAAAAGAAAGTATATAGGCAAAAAGCTTCCATCAAAGGAAAGGCTAAATCAGTTAAAAATTGAATTTCTCAGGGAATCAAACAGGCAGAAATACAAATATTTCTCTTCAGAAGATGTTGAAGACGCAGAAAACAAAAGAACAAGGTGCAGGAAAGAGCTTAAAGCGTTAAGCAGTCTTGAAAAAGAAAAGCAACTGAAAGAATTCATAATAAGATTCACTTACGACAGCAGCAAATTGGCAGGCGTCAATGTAACTTTAAGGCAGACTTCTCTTATATTAAAGGATGGCATCATGCCCAAAGGCATTAAAAACCTTAGAATAGTAAAAGAGCTTGAAAATCATGAAAAGGGGATATTGGCAATAACAAAATACAAGGGAAAGCTTGACATAAAGTTCATCAAAAGGCTTCATTTGATACTGTTTGCGGGGGTGGATGACAGCATAGCGGGAAAATTAAGAAATGAGATAAAGAGGGACGTGAAGCTGGCTGCAACCCCTTACGTGCCGCCAAAATGGAAGGAGTTAAGAAAAGAATTGGATAATTTTTTTAAATGGCATAAATCAGAAAACAAAAAGCTGCATCCAATAGAGCTTGCTGCATTAGTGCATTTGAAGCTTATTTCACTGCAGCCCTTTGTTGATGGAAACAGCAGATTGTCAAGGCTGCTTATGAATTGGGTTTTATGGAAAAAAGGGTACCCTGCTGCAGATATTACAATAGAAGATTTAGAGAATTACTATGATGCGCTTGACAAATACCAGATAGAAAAGGACGAGAAGCCGTTTATCGAGTATATTAAAAAGAGATATTTGGAAAGCTGATTACTCCTGCAGCCTCTTCAGCTCTTCCTCTGGATTCGGGTTATTGTCAACCTGCTGGGCAATAAACTCAAGCCGGTTAAACATGGAATTCTTGTTTGTCCTCCCGTTCAGCTTGACTATCGTGCCCAGTAAGTCGTTTTTTACGGCCTCAAATTCTGCAGGCTCGCTCTTGAACTTCATAACTTGCTCTTGATTCAGGTTAAGCAGTCTTTCAACCTGATTCCTGAAGAAAACGCACCTTATAGTCTCTGTGCCGTCGTCCAGAACAGCGTTCAGCACATAAGCGTAAGCCGGAATCACATTTCCATGCTCAGCGCACTCAAACAAATCAGCGCTTGGCTTTGCCCTTTTGCCGCATCTTGGGCATATCTCATAAAACCTCAAGTCAAAAACCTGCACTATTGTGCCGAGCAGCTCGACTTCATCGTCATTTTCCTGCAATTCCTTTATCTCCTTCCTGCTCCCTTTTCTGATTTCAACAGCGACTTCATTCACTGTTTCGCCTTTTGGATTGATGATAAGCTGGCTTCTGTCGTTAAGGTGGATTTCCTTCCTGCCGTTTTTTTCCCTTACATATGCTCCTACAACCTTGACAATAAAACCTTGCCCAATATTGGCGACATTATCGGCTTGGGATCCCCACAAAACAGCTCTTATAGTGCTGGTTTCATCGCCAATAAGCATTGAAGCGACCTTGCTTACAGAATCATTTCTCATAAACTCCCTTGTTTCATAAACCTGCAGGACTTTGCCTACTGTCTCAACATCCCTCATTCCTGTTAAAATGTTCTTTATCTGCAGCCTGCCGCTCAACGGCTCAAAAATCTTGACTCCGAGCTCGTTAGCAACAATATGCGCTGCCCCTTCCCTGCTTATCAAGCCAGAAAGCTGCTTAAGCTTTTTTTCTACCCTTTCCTCTATCTCAGAAGTTGTCATCTTTGTCTTTTCATTAATCTTGAGAATTATCTCCTCGTAAGGTATCTTAATCATAAATCAAAGGTTAAAGAAATGGTTTATATATGTTTGTTTTTTAAGAATAAATAAGCTCGTTTTTATCATTCCAAAATCCCTTATTTACGGGCTTTAAATCCATGTCAAGCCATTGCGGGGGCCTGGCAAATGCATGAGGCAGGGTTTTTATGATATTGTTGTTTTTGTCTTTGGCGACTATTGTGAAGCAATAGGTTTGGCCTTCTTGGAAGAAATTTTCCGGCTTTTCTATCTCTCTGAATCTATTGAACTGTCTCAAATCAATCTCTGGCTGCAAACCTTTGGGCTCATCTTTGGGCACAAATGTTAGTTTATCAATGCATTTATGTCTTACACACTCATCTAAATTAGTTGTAACTGGCGCTTGTTTTGAGAAATGAATGTAATATTCTGAAATGCCAGCAGCATTTGTAGTGTCATCTTCATTCTTCACAGGAGCAAAAAATCCAACCCAGATATTGCCAGGCTTGCCCTCTTTTTCTGCTGGCAGATCTATGCAGGCTGTCGAGGTTTTTCTTTCCTTTTTGCCATCTGAGTTTATCAAAACAATATCCTGTGTTCCCGGCGCCAAGTCATCAATAGATTTTGCTGATGACTGAACAACCACGCTGCTTTCTTTCCTTGACTTGCTTACAGCAGTAACAGCAAAGTAATAGTCAACATTTTCTTCAATTGGCTCTTTTCCGCATACGCTTAAGTCGGCAATCCAAGAATCATAATTTTTTTCTGATTTTACTGCCATTGTTGGCTTGACATTTTCCAAGCTTATTTGTTTGTTTTTGTCCAAGAATGAGTTTTTAGAGCAATACACATTGTAATAGTCAATCTCCTTGAAGTCTGTTCCATCATCATTTTTTACTTTATTCCATCTTAAAACAATAGATTTTTCTGCTTTTAGCTTGTCTTCTGCTGCCAATACATTGACAGAAGGCGGCACAGGCGGATTTGGAAATGTGACTGCAAATTTGAAAATAATTTCCCTTTCCTGCAGCTTATTGTCAGAGCCGTCAAGAGCATACACCTCCTTCCCAGATTTCGCGCAGAACTTAAACCCTTTAGTCCTTGGCAGGTCTATGACTTTGTTTGCAGGAACAGGCGCTTCAAAGCTGGAGCCAGGGGCCTCGACAAATTTTACTTGTTTATCTTTCTTGTAGAGCAAAAAATTTTTGCTTAATGGTATCCTGTTTGTGCTGTCGTCCTTGCCAAAAATATCTTTAATTATGGGTTTTTTGCCTTGATATTCTAGTATTATGTTTACAGGGTTTAATCTCTCACTTAATGTGTCTCTATTGTCATAGGCTGTATAAACCAGATTTTCCAAATTGATGAAATCTTCCGCAGATTTTGTGCCTTGCCTTACCTCTACTCTTGTTTTTAGGTTTTGATTTGTTAAGATGATGTCAAAGCTCTTGATTGGACTTGTTATCTCTCTTTCATCCAAAGAAAACCTGCACACAACTCCATCTTCCTCAAGGTTTAGGCAATCGTTGAATTTGCCGATGAACTCATATAGAATTTCTGTAGCTTCGTCCTTTAATTCCACGCAGTTCCAATTATTGGATTTGGACTTGTCTTCCAGGCATTTTTCCATATCTGGGTTGTTTTTTATGCAATCATCAACAATTTCATCTAAATTGTTTCTTATGGTATTATACCATTCTTGCAGATTATAGTCAAATTTTGCCTTGAAAGAAG
>JACPTD010000117.1 GCA_016192955.1 Candidatus Woesearchaeota archaeon
AAAAGGCATGCCGCTTAAGGAGACCAAAAGGAACATTGACAGGTCCGTTTTTGTCGCAGGAGTTTTGCTTTTTGTATTCCTGCTCTTTGGGCTGCGGATATTCGATTTTTTCGGCATAGACATCAACAGCTTTCAGATTGCAGGAGGCATAATCCTGCTCATAATAGGCATTTTATATGTTTTTGGAGCGTCGCTTAAATATGTAAAATCGCACACTTCTGATTTAAGCGTTCCTATTGGAACCCCTCTGCTTACAGGGCCTGGCGTGATAATGACAACCGTGATTCTTGTCAAGCAAAACGGCACTTCGGTGACTGTTATAGCTGCATTTCTGACTTTGCTTGCAACATGGCTTATACTGCTTAATTCCTCAAGGCTGTATAAAATCCTCGGAGAGCACTGGACAAACGTCATATCGAGAGTTATGGGTATTGTGCTGGCGGCAATCGCGATAGAATTCATAACAAAAGGAGTTTTGAATATTGTTAAGCCTTTATTATAAAAAAACTTAAATATGACTTAAGAATTCTATAAAATATGCAAGGAGATGGTTGCCTTACGTTTTTACAATGAATTTTCTAATCTGATAAATATTCAAGCGATTTCACGATTTCGGGGCTGTGGTGTAGCTTGGTATCATTGGCCCTTGGGGCAGCTTATTGCTTCAATATGGGTCCGACCGGGGTTCGAATCCTCGCAGCCCCATTTAAAATACGCCAATGTTCTCTTCTTTTATAGTGTTTAGAATGAGCTTGGTTTCTGTCCTTTCCACAAACTCATAAGTCTGCAGCTTCTTCAGGAAGTTGTCCATCTGCCTTCTTGTCGGGAACCTTGCAAGCACCAAGGCGTCAAAAGCGCCTGTTATGTCATAAACCGCGAAAACATTCGGGTTGTATGCAATCTTCTTCTCAACATCAAACAGCTTTCCTTTTGATATCCTTATCTCAATCATCACTTCCACGTCATAGCCGACTTTTTCATAGTCCAGCTTTGCGGCGTATTTTTTTATAATGCCATCTTTCTCCAGCTTTCTGGTGTGATGCATTGCAGTGGCTACAGAAACACTTGCCTTTTTTGCTATCTGCCTCAATGAAAGCCTTGAGTTGTCAACCAGAATGTTCAGTATTTTCCTGTCAGTTTCGCTTAGCTGCATTTTGCTTAACAAATGTTGATTTTATGATAGATTTATGTCAGTTAATTAAACAAATATTTAAGATTTTTGGTTTTTTAGGTTATTTTATTTATATAATCTTGGAAAAAATATATAAAGATGATACTTTACTTAAGTCAAATAATCATGCGGAGGTGATTTAAATGAATCCTGCAAGAAGAGATAATTATCCAGTTGTGCATCATATACCCCCTTATAGCTATATTACTGCCCCTGGAGGCCGGAGAGTGTTAAGCTGGGACGGGATAGGTGTTGTTGCATTAGGCCATGAATCCCCACCAACAGAAATAAAAGACCATTATACAGGTAGAAGAGATCCGGAAGCTGGGCACTTGGTTGTTGAGCCAACTTCAATGGTCTATAGGGCAAATGCACATGGAGTTCAAATTGCGGAAGCTACTATTTGGACGCCGGATTATAAGGTACTTCTTGATGCAATTAATGGGCCAAGGATAGTGGAACCAGACCCAAGACAAACCTCAAATATTGCAAGGAAAAAGCCATCAACTCAAGAATTAACAGGTATATTAAATGCTGTGAAAAGTCTTGGAGCAGTTTATTTTACTAGAGTTGCACAGGATTATTCAAAGGAAGGAGACGGAAGTGCTCGTTTAGCTCGAGTGGAACAACCTGTAGCGGTTTCTGAGCAGGTTGAAACAATGTTATTGAAGTATTTACCAAGATGATAGAGAATTTTAGATAACCTATTTAAACCTCTTTCAACTTCTTTCTTCTATGAAAACCGTCATGTGCGCGGGCACTTTCGACACCATCCACCCTGGGCATCTTTTTTACCTTTCTGAGGCAAAGAAATACGGCGACAAGCTGGTTGTGGTGGTTGCAAGAGATGAAACATCAGAAACCTTTAAAGGAAAGAAGCCCAAGCATAATGAAAAAGAAAGGATTGAAGCCGTTAGAATGCTGAAAATCGTTGATGAAGCTGTTTTGGGAAACAAAGGAAATATTTTTGACATCATTGAAAAAATAAAGCCTGATGCAATATGCCTGGGCTATGACCAAAAAGTGCAGAAGCAGGAATTGGAAGATGAGCTAGGGAAAAGAGGAGTCAAGGCAGAGGTTATAAGAATTGACGCTTACATGTCGCATATGTATAAAAGCTCAAAAATGACAAAGTAAGATACATAATTGAAAATGAATTCGCCAGTATATTTAATGATTTTATCCATTGCAGGGTTTGCAGTTTCTTTCTACATTTATCGCTCAAAAAAATACGACAAGCCATTGCATTGCGTGATAGGGCAGGACTGCGATGCTGTAGTCAAAAGCAGGTACGGAAAGACATTTGGAATAGAGAACACAATTCCCGGAATGGCTTATTATGCGCTAATTTTCGCCTATGGCATTTTGCTGCTTTATAACCGAAATATTTTTAAATACGGCTTGATTTACTATTCTATAGTGGGTGCAAGCATTGGCTCGGTATTGTTTGCAGTTTACCTTACAGCCGTGCAGGCATTTGTTTTGAGGAAATGGTGCGAGTACTGCATCGTTTCATCAATAGCATCATTGTTGATATTGATTTTTTTAATAATATAAAATGGCAAAAAATGAATTGACCCAATGGACATTAACTCTTTTGAGAGTTGTGCTTGGAGTGATTTTCGCTTACCATGGATATCTAAAGCTCTTTGTCAAGGGGGGTTTGCCGGGCACAGCATCTTTCTTTGCCCAAGTTGGCATTCCATTGGCAAACCTGTCAGCAGTTGTTGTGGCATTTGCGGAATTCTTTGGGGGCATATTGCTGTTGCTTGGATTGCTCACAAAATGGACAAGCCTTGTTTTAATATTCCAGATGCTTGTCGCATTTTTCATGGTGCACTTGAGGAATGGCTTTTTAGTCTCAAAAGGAGGCTACGAGTTTGTATTGCTTATTTTGGCAGCATTAGTTGCTCTTTTAGTCAATGGAGCAGGCTCATTTTCTCTTGGAAAGAAGCTGTTTAAGAGCAAACAGATGCATTAATAAAGAATAATCTTATCCCAAAAAATCCAGCGAACAATCCTCTCTGGTGTTTTAATCCTGTATTTGTTTTATCTTAAGGGGCGGCAAGCACTTTCTTTCTGCTTAACATTTTATCAGTTTCTGCCTTTATAATCTCCCAATGCAGCCTTATGAGTTTTTGCACTGTTGGATCTTGCGAGTTCAGCTTATACAATCTTGCTCTTCCTATGGTTCTTGTGTGAATGACAGCCTTTCTTTTTTCCAGCTCTTTCCACGCTCTTGTGAAAGAAGTCCAGCCTACATTACTGCTCTCTGCAATGTCAGTCATGCTGTAATCGAAGTCTTTGCCAAGTATTAAGAAATTGAGTATTCTCACCATAGGCGTGTCTCCAAAATACTCCACAAAAATACTTTCTTGCTTCATTTTTATCACATAATTAGGCTATCACACGTTTAAATCTTTAGCTTTTTGGGTACATTAACTTTTGATAAATAGAACTGATTTTATACTCTCTTCATTAAATCTTTCATTTCCCTTCTTATTTTGTTTAGTTTATCTTGAAGTTTATAATGTCCTTCAAATTTTCCTCTAGTTCCATTTCCTTTTGGTTCTGCAATTCTTAATATTACTGTTTCTATATCTTTACTGTACCTATGTTTATCTATCACAAAGAAACTTACTTTATCCCACCTATGTCTAAGTCTGTCTCTTGTATGGCCATCAACTCTCCAAAGTAAATTTTGAGCAATCCCAACATAAATTAATTTTTTACCTTTGTATAAAGCGTATATCCCAGAACTATCACCTATAACTTCCCTATATCTTGGCAACAAGAGTTCAAAACCTTTTCTATCTTTTTTCTCAAGATACCCTTTTACCAAAGCTCCTTTTTCGGTTTTTGTATGTTTACTTTTATTTCTTGTTTTTTTCTTCATTTAAAGGTTAATTTGGAAGTTAGTATATCAATTTTTTTATCTGTTCGTGTATTCGCTTTTTCTGACTTATAGCAAATCACACTAATATTCGTAGTTTTTTATTGTGATTTGCTTATTAGGAAATAACAAATGTATCCGAAAATTAAAGTTATTTCCTATAAATCCAAAAGATTTATAAATTTGCTCATTCTTGGATTAATGGAATTAAAATGCCAATGCAAGTTGAAACAAACAGGAAGTTTGACATGATTGAAAAAGAAATTGACAGCTTGAAGGCCATGATTGTAAAATTATCGCAAAACAAGAAGCGAAATAATATAATCAAGCTAGAAGGCGCGCTAAAAGGGATTTCCGTCACAGAAAAAGAGATAGGGGATGCAAAAAAATCATTGTTCAAAGCTGGTTCATAATGATTTATGTAACAGACACTCACAGCTTGATATGGTTTCTGACAAGAGACCCTAAGCTGTGGAAAGATGCCTTAGCGGCGTTCCGAAGTGCTGATGACGGCAAATCTTTAATGATCATTCCATCAATCGCCATTGCAGAGATTATATACATAATAGAAAGAAAGGGAGTTGGCATAAAATTCGGCGATTTGCTTAATAAATTTGAAGAAAGTATAAATTATGTTGTTTACAGCCTTAATCTTGAGGTTTTAATAGAACTGGAAAAATTCACCAAGCTTAATGACATTCATGACAGAATCATAGTAGCTACTGCAAAAATTTGCAACTCCAAATTAATAACAATAGATAAAAACATTAGAAATTCTGGATATGTTGACATAATCTGAGCAAGGCATTTACCTCAAAAACCCAGCAAAAATCCTTCTTTGCCTGTTTTTAACAGCTATCTTTACCTTGTCTTCCATTCTGTATTTATTTATCTCAACATGGCCGCAATAATCGTCCTCATAAATTACCGACATATCCTCAACAACCAGGCGCTTGCTGAACATTGGGCAGTCTGTCACAAGCGTGTCGGCATATCCTCCTTCAAATCCAATGTGGAAGCCGTATTTTACAGAATCTTTTTTCAGCTGAGGAAAGTTTTCTTTTGTTATCTTTTTTCCAAGCCATTCCTTCAACCCGTCAGAAGCAATCTGCGTTATCAGAATCTCATAGCCTTTGCCCAGCATCTGCTCCATAACCATGTCATGCTCCTCTCCTGAATGGCTTGCAAATGCCTCAACTTTCAACGGCCTTAAGGCATTTTGTATGCTTTTAAGCTGGGTTTCCTGCAATCCGGTTCCGCCAAGCACAACCGCATCTATCTTCAGCTTTTTCTGGTTGTCTTCAACAATTTCTTTGACAATATTCGCTTCTTTTACCGGGTCAGCTACCCTGCATTTCACATAAAACTGCGGAACCTGAAGAATTTTTGCCAGCTCTTTTGTCATTTCCACTGTGGCATAATGGAACAAAAAGCAGTCTTTTCTTGTCGGCTTTACAGAAACAAGGTACTTTATATCCCACCCTTTGTCTTTTGCGTGCTGAATTGCAAAAGTGCTGTCTTTTCCGCCTGAAAAAAGAATCGCAACATTCATAGAAACCGGTATAAAACATTTATTTATAAAACTTTTGCATTGCTCAAATCATGGATCAATTTTTCATAATTCCTGTACTGAAATGCCCTTATACCCATCAGCCTTGCCACATACACGAATTCAGCGATGTCATCAAAATACAGGCAGTTAAACGGCAAGGCATCCGCTTTTTTCAGCGCATTTAAAAAAATCAACGGGTTTGGCTTCATGTGCCCTACTTCATAGGATAAAACCCACTCGTCAAAGGCATCAATCACATTATAGCTATTTTTTATGTGCCCGAAATGCAGAATATCGGTGTTGGACAACAAGACAAGCCTAAAATTCGCCTTTAGCTTTTTGATAATCCTTTCAACATCCCTGTTTAAAGTAAATATATCGCACCATGTATTTTTAAAACTATCAAAGCTCATTTTCAGGCCTAATTCATCTGAAACTTTGCAATAAAATTGCTTTGGGCTGATTTCTCCTCTTCCAAAGGACCTTGCCGATGAACAATTTCCAAAGTACTCTTTTATATAAGGGATGGTTTTGCCGCTGTCAGCAGCGAATTTCCCGAACTGCCCTGTTTTGTCAACATTGACAATCACGCTGCCAAGGTCAAAAATGATTGTTTTAATCATAATATCGGCATGGGCAATCCATTTAAAAACATTTTTAAAGATTTAAAAAACCAAATTCAATATGAAGGTAGCTTTGGCGCAGATAAACCCGATTGTCGGGGACATAGAAGGCAACACTGAAAAGATCACCTCTATAATCAAAAATACAGGCGCAGACATCATTGCTTTTCCAGAGCTTTCCATAACAGGCTACAGCCCGCAGGACTTATTGCTGAGGCATGATTTCATTCAAAAAAACATGAACGCTTTAATGAGCATAGTAAATAATGTTAAAAATAAAATTGCAATCATTGGGTTTATCGAATTTGTTAACGGATATTGCTGCAACAGCGCTGCAATAATAAGAAACCAGCAGATAATAGGGATGCACCGCAAGCTCTGCCTTCCCAACTATGCCATTTTTGACGAGAAAAGGTGGTTTAGGGAAGGGACTCAAGCAACAATTTTTGAGTTTAACAGCAAAATAATAGGGGTCAGCATTTGCGAGGACATATGGTTTCCTGAAGTAACAAAAAAACAAAAAGAAAATGGAGCTGAATTGATAATCAACATTTCAGCTTCCCCGTACAGGAAAGGGAAATTCGAGCAAATTGAAAGTGTCCTTAAGCAAAGGTGGGAAGAAAATAAAATTCCAATCATTTATGTTAATCAAGCGGGGGCTCAGGATGGAATTGTCTATCACGGGCACAGCATGTACTTTAAAGACGGCAGAGTGATCAAGAAATGCAAAGATTTTGAGGAAGAAGTTTTGATTATAAGCCTTCAATAAATACTTTGAACCGAAAAATATTTAAATTCATAGTATTCATATAAATATGATTAATATGATTAATATGATTAATGCAAATATAAGAAAAATCAGGACAGTGAACTTAAACGAGAGGGGCCAGATAGTAATACCTGAAGACATAAGGAAAGATTTTGGGCTGGATAAGACTGCAACTCTGGTGATGATAGAGAAGGGCGATGAAATTGTGCTAAGGAGGGAATCAGACGTGCTAAGACTGATAGGCGAAGAAAAATTTTGGATAGCCTTGTCAAGAGAAGGAATGAAAAGCGCTTGGGACAAAGAAGATGAGGTATGGGATAAAATTTACAAAAACTTGGGCAAATGAATCAGCAAGACATAATCTGGGTCAAGTTTCCTTTTTCTAGTTTTCAAGAAAGCAAAGTAAGGCCTGCAATTATCATATCTAATGATGATTATAATAAGAAAGGCTCTGATGCAATAATATGCGCCATTACCTCAAATCTGGACAAAAAACCATACAGCATAATCATAGACAATAATAATCTATCAGCTGGAAAATTGCCGATAAGAAGCAAAATGCGCGCTGATAAGATACT
The DNA here is from genome assembly GCA_016192955.1 of Candidatus Woesearchaeota archaeon. Classification (GTDB taxonomy): domain Archaea; phylum Nanobdellota; class Nanobdellia; order Woesearchaeales; family GW2011-AR4. The sequence goes on from JACPTD010000117.1 coordinate 7,587, forward strand.
GCAAATAGAAAAAAACCTGTTGCTTAATTCATTTGCAAAGCTCGATAATAAAACCTTTGACATCTTGGTTGAGGAAATTAATAAGGTTATCAAAAGAAAATGAACGCAAAGGAAGTCTATAATGCTTTGATGCTGGGAATCAGGGATTATTTCAGGAAAAATAATTTTAATAAGGCTGTGATTGGGCTAAGCGGAGGTCTTGACAGCTCTGTTGCTGCCTCCCTTGCTGTCAAAGCTTTGGAAAATAGGAATGTAATTGCTGTCTTAATGCCGGATATTGGAATCACATCGCCGCAAAGCATGAAAAATGCGGAAACGCTGGTTAAAAAATTGAAAATAAGGCATTATGCTGTGCCAATAAATAATTTTATCCAGTATTTTGAAAATATAAATAAAAAATTAAAATTTAAAAAAAATATTTATGCGATTTCCAACGTTAAGGCAAGAGCGCGCATGATGCTCCTATATTATTTTGCAAATCTGGAAAATGCCTTAGTCATAGGCACGTCAGACAAATCTGAAATCGCTCTTGGCTACACAACAAAATATGGCGACAATGCCGCAGACATTCTTGTAATAGGCGACTTGTGGAAGACAGAAGTTATAGAATTAGGTAAATGTTTAGGAGTTCCAGAACTAATCCTGAGGAAAAAGCCAAGCGCAGAGTTGGTGAAAGGAGTAACGGCAGAGAAAGAGCTTGGCGCCTCTTATGAAGTGCTGGACAAAATACTGAAAATGTACATTGAAGAAGGCTTATCTTCAGGGCAAATAATTGGAAAGGGGTTTAACAAAAAACTTGTTAAAAATGTCCTTGAAAGAGTCCGATTAAACGAGCACAAGAGAAGAAGCGCAATGCTCATCAGAGTCTCTGAAAAGTCATTCCACGGCATGGAGTGGAGAATGCCAGTGACGAATAGGTTTAGAGGGTGAATATCAAATCACTGGAAGTACCTGATATGGCCTTTTTTCTCTAACTTCACCAGTTTTTACATCAACCTCATTAAAACCACCATTTCCATCTTCTATGACGAAATTAGTAACTTGATAATTAGGTAGCGCTCTACGTTCGTTATAATCTCTTGCCAATCCGACAAGTTCGCTCACCGGACGCCCTCTGGCATGCAACAACCTTAAATCATACACAAATCCTACTTTATCTGTGGCAGTTCGTGCTCTTTGAATGAGATCATCAACTTCTTGACCTCCTCCAACAAAACTATCTATCATACTTTTTAATTTTGGAGTGTTATTAATAAACCTTATTGCCAAAAATATTCCTTTTGGAATAATTTTTTCAGCAGCATTTAAATCATGAGCAATAAATTAGCTTTAAATGGCAAATACAAGAGCACCCAGCCCAATAGAATGGATAGTGGGATATACTCGTGATTATGGTGACGAGTTTCATAGATATACTCTACCACAAATAGCCGAATTGCATCCTTCTGGTAAAAAGTTTGTTAGTGATGTGGAAACTTTGGAAAGAGGAGATAATGGGCAGTATAAATGTCTTAAAAGAGAATTAACGGATTTTGTGACTGACCACAAAGGAGCTTGGAATGATTGGAGAGTTTTGCTAAGTGAGGCAATCAGATCATTATACAATACAGCATACAATGTCGTTATTGGCACTAGAAGAACTCAGCAGACTGATAAAACAGGATTATCAGAAATTCGTGATAGGCTGCATATAGCTATTGATTATGTTAATCTCTTGCAGGAAAGACTCGAATCAGGTTCAGAAAGAGCAGAGCGACTAAAAGCTGAAATAAGGGCTCGCGTGGACTTGCGTTCAAGACAGCCTCATTTTGATTTATAACAACTTTTATAAACACTATTGAAAATTATTTCTATTTATGCCCCGCGCACTCTTCATAGGCAGGTTCCAGCCCTTTCATAATGCACATTTTATTGATGTAAAAAAAATTCTAAAAGCGGCTGACGAAATTATCATTGCAATTGGAAGCTCCCAGGAGAAAAACACCATTGAAAACCCTTTCAGCTACAATGAAAGGAAAAGGATGATAGCCAATACACTCAAAAAACACAAAATAAAAAACTATAAAATTTTCCCGGTGCCTGATTTATATGATGATGTAAGATGGATAAGCTATATAAAAAAGAATCTTCCGAAATTCGATTATGCCTATTCAGGCAACAGATGGACTCTAAGGTGCTTCAAAAAGCACGATTCAGGCATTAAAAAAATCAGGTTAATCAAAGGCATAAGCAGCACGAAAATAAGAAACACGATGCTCAAAAACAAAGGCTGGAAAAAAATGGTGCCAAGTGAAGTTGCTGATTATATTGGAAAGATTAGGGGTGTGGAGAGGATTGAGAAAATATATGATAAATCAAAATAAAAATATTATCCTCGCCTTGCAAGTTCTGCTCCTTTAACAAGTGCTTCATCCATTCTAAAAGAGTATTCTAAAGGTACACGCCTTAAACCACAGTCATGAGAAGCATATAAACCTTTAGTGTCACCCATAACATTTGCTGCCCTTAACAATCTTGACTTGACTAATTCAGCTAACTCTCCTACATTATAAACAGGTGCATAAGGTTGAGGTCTAATATCAGTTACCCCAACACCAAGCTCAAATTCTCTTTGGCTTTTGTGTTGAGCAAGTGGTGCAAGGTCTTCCTCATATTTATCTCCATTTGCAAGTTCAAGTGAAAGGTGGTTTACTTTTGAATCTAATCCAAAAATATGTGGGAAAAGTAAAGCATAACCTTTTTTGTCTATGAATGGCATCCTATTTGGATAACAAGTGTGTATGCTAAATTTAACACCCTCAATGCCTTGAACAACAGCGTTTATACCATCCACAACTATTGCAATATGTTCAATGTCATTAGTAGCAGCTGGTTCATCAAGTTGTATCCATCTAACTCCAGCTTTTGCAAGTGTCTCAACTTGTGGCTTGACTACCTTTTCTGCAAAGGCAAGAGTAAGTGCACGTTTAGCTTCGTACTTAAGCCTACTGGGGGCATCACCGTACTTTTCTCGTAAAGTATCTGTAAAATACCTGTCTAGAGTCATAATTGCAAGCATATATGGACCATCAAGAGGAACTTTGATGTCTCCAATATTTCTTGCAGTGTTAGCTTTTAAGAATTCGAATTCCTCGACAGTCATAGCAATAAGCCTGTCGTCCAAAGTAGGAACTGCCTCGCAAATACCTGCATAATAGCTCTGTTCCCCTGTTGACCTTATCGCATCAACGGATTTTGAGACGCCTTTTAAGTGATCTCTTATATGAGCATACATCTCTGGTCGCCAAGCTTCTCCATCAAATCTCTTGCTTAAGCCAACCTGTTCTTCGTGCCTTAAGTTTAAAAGTGAATTAAACCTAACAAGAATATCTCTCTCTTCAGGACTAAGTCTTTGTCCATCAACTTGTCTTCTTCTTATTGTTTCTACAAACTCTGTAGCATCTAAATTTAGCGCTTTGCTGTATTTAAGTACTTCTTGAAGATGAGCTTCTGTAACAGCTATAGGATCTCTAAGAGCGATTACTCTTGCATTCAATTTGGGTCTGCTCCCTGTACCGTAAGTTAAAAATATTTCACTCATGTTGCCTCAGCCTTTCCATGGCTCTTTTAAGTACTTCTAATTTCTGCATTGCCAATGTAAATCCTAAGTATTCAGTTGACGTATTAGGTGTTAAAAACAATCTAGATGGGGTTGCCCCGTCCATAATCATTTTTATTTTATCCGCTAAGCCATCAGGATTTTCCATAGACGCGCTTTGTGAATCCAGAAACCCTACAGCAAGTTCTTTTCCATCCCACCTATGAGCTATAATATCCTTCATGCTTGTTGATGTCCCATCAACACCTATACAATCAACAGGAATATCCCGCAAAGCAGGTATTATAGCTCCAACATCTCCAAAATAAGTATGTAAACTTGTAGTTGCGCCTTCAATTTTTCCACAATATTGCATTGCCTGTTGAAGCAATAAAATATCAGCTTCTTCTAACGATCCGCGTGACTGTTTCATAGCAATTACAGGCTCGTCATATTGTATCCTAGCAACTCCTTTTTTAACTAAATCTCTTGCTTCATTATATAACAGCTGCGTTATGTCCCTTAATGCGCTGCGCTGGTCTTGATAACCTTTAACATCAGAAGCCATAAGCACCGTGTATGGTGAAGGCAATATTACAGCAGCCCTTCCTGTTGGCAATAAATCCAAATGAACAAATTTTTCAGTAAATCCAACATCCTCTTGGTTTAAAGGACTGTCAATTATCGGCCAGTTATAAAACAGATTTTTAGCCCATGGATTTTGTGGACCTTCTCTAACATTTCTAACACCTTGTGTGAGTGGATGGAATATGCTAAACCATTTGGACATAGGATCGCTCACATAGCTCAAGCCTGCTGTTTGCTGTGCTTCAATTACCGCTTTGGTATCAGCCAGAATTTGTCTATCTACAGCTTCAGCAAGTGACCTCCTTTCCTCAGTGCTTGCAGTCTCTCCTCTCCTGCTTAATTCGTTTCTTGCTATAAATAGTGCGTCAGATTGCCCAAAAGCCCCTGTCAAATAAGCTCCAAATTTCAAAATAAACCACCTTAAAATCACCAACTATACCACGTCCATTTAAAAATCTTTTTGTCAGATTTCATAAATGTCACCACTTATAAAAAACGAAAATAGAAAAGGTTAAAAATAGCTTATGCTATCTGCACTTATGCAGGATTTCAAGTACAGGCTCAATAACGGACCAACCCTTGTTGGAGACGCAGCCAAAAAGCCGCGCTTAGTGCAGTATGTCAACCAGCGTCTTGATGTTAACCAACTTAATCTTACACAACCCGCTCTGGTCGTTGCTGTTCATAGAAGCGATCTAGAGGCTGGAGCCGATGTAATAATGACAAATACTTGGGATGCTGCACACCTTGTTAAGCGTCTTGGAGAAGATCAAGTTTTCGCGCTTTCAAAAAGAGGAGTAGAAATAGCAAGAGAAGCAGCAATAGATAGGGCTTATGTTATCCCTGTTATGGGTCCTGTTGCTTACAACAGGGAGCAATTCTTGGAAATAGGGCCAGAGTCGGCAGAAAGGTATTACAGTGTTCCGTTGAGTGCGTTTAAAGAAGCAGGCTTAGACGCTCTTGTTCTTGAAACTTTTACATGGGGGCCTGATTTAGTTTTAGCCTACAAAACAGCAAGGGAAATTCTTGGGGAAGAAATCCCGATAATCGCCCTTGTGGGAATGGTTTCGAATGGCTCTACACCAAGCATGACAGGAATGAGGCAAATAATAAGGTATCAAAATATGTTAAAACGACTTGGAGCTGATTCAATCGGAGTAGGATGCACTTTTTACGAAGATGCTATAAAAGCCCAGGAAAGATTTTCTGAAGTAATTGATCCGCCATTTACTATATCAGCCAATATAGCAAGAGATATATGGCGTGGTGAGAAATTGATTACAGTAACGCCTGAAAGATTGGCTCAAGCTGTTCCAGCATATGAAAGAAATGGAGCAACTTTTATTTTTCCATGTTGCGGCGGAAATCCAGAATATATTAAAGCAATAAAAGCTAGTGTTAACCCTTTGCCAAGAGAGTTGCCAAAAGCCAGGCCACTGCCAGAACTCAAGTATCAAAGAGTGTCAAGCAGATTTGAGCAAGCGCTAATGGCAGGAGAAAAAGTTTTGTGCATTGAGCCAAGGGCTCCGCAACAAGTTGCTTATCAGGGTGATGAGCCTTCTTACAAAATCATAAATGCTTTGCTTCAGGCTGGCCATCACTTTTTTGTAAACCTTACTGATCTTGCAGGTGGCGTTCCTGCAATAAACCCTGTTGTTTGGGCTTCAGACATTGAGACTGAGCCAAGATTCAAAGCCCATAATCTGGAAACAATAGTTCATATCGCATGCTCAGAGGCAACTCCTGACAGGCATGAGCAGGATATGCGCACAGCATTGAGAAAAGGATTAAGGAATATTCTTGTTTTGGGAGGAGAGACTGCTTATGGCTCTGGAACTTCTGAATATGGCTCAAGCGTGCTTGAAGTCTTAGCCAATAGAGTTAGAACAAAATTTTTTACAGGAGTCAGTCTCGACATATCGGCTGATGACCAAGGTTTTGAAAATCAGTTAAGGCTGCTGAGAGAAAAAGTTGACTTGTGCCTTGGAAGACTGGATTTTGAAAGGGACGAAAACAATCAAACTATTGTTCCAGTATTCACTCAGGTTGTTTATGATGCTCAGCTTCTTGAAAGAAGGTACCAAATAGTTAAAGACATGTTTGGTGATAAAATCAAAATTATTGTTGGGGTTTATCCGTTGTTGAGCATTAGCGAGGCTGAAAAATTCATGAAAAGGACTGGCGTTAGAATCCAACAAAATGTTCTTGAAGCATATTCCGGCAAATCGGCAGATGAACAAAAGCAGATAGGCATAGCTATTGCAAGAGAAATACTTAACTTTGGCAGAAGAAACGCAGATGGAATTTATCTAGTTCAGCCAAGCGAGCCAGCAGAAAAGGCAGCGCAAACAATGCTTGAGATTTTAGGGGATTCTAGACCATAACAATCCTCTTTTTTCACAACTTATTGTCAGTCTCAGTCTTTATTCATATCAGCACATTTTTTATTTCCTTTTAATCTTATCAAACAAACTCCAAAATTCAATCAACACTTTTGGGCTAAATCTGTATTTTGAATTTTCCATTTCATTTAGTAATTCATTTATCTCTTCTTTGTTAATTAAGCCCCCCCCATAGCAGGTTAATAACACTCTTAGAGAGCCTATTGGCACTATTCCAAATGCTTCTGCAGCCTCTCTTGCAGACAATTCATCTAGCATGGCTTCTTTTTTATTTAATTGCAGCGCTAAAGCGATAGTTTCTGCTTCGCCTATGTCAATTCTATAGATTGTCCGGATTTTGTTTGCTATATTATAAAAATTTTCTTCAAGCCTGAAAACTTTGATAGTCTTATTATCAACATATTCCTTGATAATAAAAGCATCTTTGGAATTTTTTTCTATGCCTTTTAGGACAGCCTCATTGTAGACTTCATTTGTAACTTCGATATTTTTGTAAAGTTTTTTTAGAATACTTATCTTATTTAATTTACCAAAAATAATCAAAGGAGAGGCATCTATAATCAAATCAATCCCTCAAAATCCTTTCTCAGTTCCTTTATTCCATAATGGAAATCAATGCCTTTCTGCACTAGAATATCCAAAAATTGCGTTAATGGCATGTCAGCCATTCTTGCTGCGCTCCAAGCAGTAGCTTCATTATTCCTGAACTTTTCCAAAGCTATCTCTAATTTCTTTTCCTTTATTCCTTTCTCAAGCACTTCCCTAATTACATTGGATTTGTTTTTTTTCTCAAGCTTTGAAATCTCATTAATTTCCTTTAATTCCGTTTTGTCAATCCTCACAGATATTGTTTCAGCCATAGTGTATACAAATGTGGTAAC